>NZ_JBEYYI010000020.1:0-170483 GCF_040645495.1 Nocardia sp. NPDC046763
GAACCCGGAAGCTAAGGCCACCTGCGCCGATGGTACTGCACTCGACAGGGTGTGGGAGAGTAGGACACCGCCGGAACATCCTTCGCGAAGGCCCCGACCATTTGGTCGGGGCCTTCTGCGTATTCAGGCATATTTCAACCAAATCGATACATGCCCAACGCTATTCGGTACCGAATAGCCTCTATGCGCTTCTATTGGCCGAATCCAATCACGGCACAGGCTCTTACCGCCGCGGGCTGGACTCCTTCCCGCCGAGTAGACATCACCGACTGGATCGACCGTCTGGAAGGCGAAGGCTTCCGTGTCTCCCGCCCCGCCGCATCAATCCTCGAATCCTTCGGCAACCTCGCCATCCGTCCCCCGAACCTCGTCGGCGCCCTCTGGCCCGCAGACTCCCTCTTCTTCGATCCCATCGATGTAGCCAACGGCATGTACGACCGCTACGCCGACTTCGAATCAGCTCTCGGCCACCGCATGACCCCCCTAGCCGCCAACGCCACCGGCACAACCTTTCTCCTGATGCTCGACAACGGGAACGTCGTATCGGACGGCATCCTGGCCCTCCACTTCCTGGGCCCCACCTTCCCCCAGGCCCTCGACCTCATCCTCCGCCGCCACCGCACCCCCGACCCGATCCTCACGTACCACCGCGGCCGGCCGATCTCCGCAGCCCGGCAAACCCGAGCATCCTAGGTGTCGGCGCAACCTCAGATCGGATGACAACCGCCTATGCCAACGTCTCGGATCTCACTGTGCCGCCAGGCAATACGACATCAGAGACCTTCCAGAGGAGCGAGCGTGAAGGTGTGCGGCTTGATCGGTGTCGATCAGTCGTGGTGACGGGTGCAGTCCACCCGTCACCAACGTCGATGTCTCCTAGCGCGAGGTCATCTGTGCCTTGACACCGTAATCCGGCAGGTTTATGCGGGGTCCTCGAAGAGGCTGTCGACGGTGCTGGCCGTGATGGATTTGTCCAGCCAGTCGAGGAGACGTTCGGGTTCTGTGCAGGACGTGATGCGCTCACGGGCCGCGGCGGTGATGGTGATTCCGTTTCGCTCCAGTGTGTGAATGACGGCTACGGCAAGCCCCTCCGCGCGTCCTTCGGCGCGTCCCTCTGTGCGGGCCTGGGCGCGCAGGCGCTGGGAGGTCTCGGATCGGAAGAAAGAGAGGTCCACGGTCATCAACTGCCTCCAGAGTCGTCCGGCCGGGCTTTTGCCCAACCCGAGTTCAGTGAGTTCGGCGAAGATCAGTGCGTCGTCCTCGTCGACTCTTTGCAATGCGGTGGCCAGCGTTTTCAGTATGTCACCGATGCCGGGGTCGTTGGCATGGGTGATCGCGGAGAGGGTGGCCAGCGGTATGTCGCTGACCGCCTCCTGAAGTTCCGTCACGGGCCGCACGTTGTGCGGGCCCAGGACCAGAGGCCGGACGACGAGGCTGGCCCACTGGCGTGGGCCGATATGCTGTGGACCGGCGGCCCACGCCGCGGTCGCGGTGTCCTGGCATACGACGAGCAGGACCGGGTGCAGGTCATACTTCGCGTGGACGTGTGCGGGGTAGTAGGCCCAGGCGCTCGGCTTGCGCTTGTCGTCTCGGCTCTGAGCCTCCACCAGCAACAGAAATGGGCCTTCGTCGGTGTCGACGCGTAGGAGTGTGTCCACGCGCCGCTCCAGCGGTTCGATCTCCGTGAGATCGTTGGGTAACAGCGCGACGGTATTCGGTTTGGGGAACGGCAGATTCAGCGCGTCGAACGCGCGGCCGAATACGTCCGGGTGGCGTTGGAAGAGCCGGTGCATCGCTTCGTGTTTGGAGCCGACCATGCGATGAAGCTATCGCCTCGGATCGAATGTGTGTGCGAGTTGTTGTGGTGTTGTCCGGACCCTCCCGATTGGCATTGGGCTCGGCGGGTTGGAGACCGGGTGCCCCGGGAAGGTTTGGGAGCGTCCCCTTCAGCAGGGATCATTTGGGCCGGGTAGCAATCTCGGCAGCGTGGTGTCTCGAGGCATGGGATTGCGGCGGGTCAGTCTTGGATGAATCCGATCCAGAGGTAGTCGCGGGCTCGGGTCAGCGCGACCATGCGTTGTCTCGCGGCCAGATCCGCACGGTCACGTTCGGCGCCCGTGAGCGGTGTCGAGGCGGGCTTCGGCGCGTCGGTGAGGTGGAAGACGCCGGCGAAGTCCATGCCTTTGGCTCGATGGACTGTGCCGATCTTGACTGCCTCTTGATAGGTGCCGTCGAAGCTTTCGAGAGAAACCGTGGGGATCGCCGCTCGACGGAGAGCCGCCGAGGCTCGGCCGATTTCTCTATTCGTGTTGAGGATGACCGCGATGTCGGCCAAGGGAAGCCCGGAGTCCTTGATCGCTCGAACCAGCCGAGCCTCGGCCTCCCGGCGCGGGAAAGTCTCGGATTTCGCTGTGCCCCCGGGCAATACGACTTCTGTGTCGCGCAGGGCGAAGCCTGGTGCGCCATCGAGATCGTCGACGGTGTTGCCGGCATCGATGCGTTTGGCATACTCGTGCACCGCTGCCCTATTGCGATAGTTGGTGTCGAGCACCGCGCCACGCCCGACAATGGGAATCCCGGCATCGGACAACCGCCAACCGCCGGCGTAAACCTGCTGTTGGCCGTCTCCCACGAGAAGCAGCTGGGCGGTAGGTTCGCCGCCGGCGATCTGGTGAACCAGCCGCAGCTCCAGCAGCGTGAAGTCCTGCACTTCGTCGACGACGACCAGCCCATACGGATCGTCGAGTGGTGCGGCCCGCAGCTCCTCGATTGCCTTGGTGATCACATCCATGAAATCGCAGACGCCGCGTTTCGCCAGCCAATCCTGATAGGGCTGGAACAGTTGCTCCCAGACGATTTTCCGGCGTGCGTCGCCGAGGCCGATGCCGTTGCGGCCGGTGCGATCGATGGACTGGTACTGCTTCAGCGTGGTGATTCCGCGGCCCTTGATCACGCGCTGGATCTCGTCCTTCCAGTAGCCTGGATTGGATTCGACGGATTCGAGCGACCCGCGCGCATGGTCCTTCCACGCTTGGCTGAACGCGGTCTCGGCGGCGCTGTTGTCCAAGGTGAATTCGACCGCGCGATCCTTGAGGAATCCCATGGTCCACCCGTAGAGGCCGACGAATTCGGCCCGATCCCCGGCGTGTGGCGCCAGTCGAACGAATCCGGACCGGTGGTACTCCGGCAGGTTACGTACAAAGCTGGTGAACAGCAGCCGGCCGGGATTGTGCTTGGCGAATCGCGCCATTCGATGCAGGGCCACAACGGTTTTCCCGGTTCCGGCGGGTCCGCTGAACCGAGCCGGCCCGTTGTAGTTGCGGATCACGAGGTCCTGCTGACTCGGATCGAGAAAGATCATCCATTCGTGGAAGGGACGCCCCAGCATCTTGGTGCGAGCGTCCGCGCGCAAGTCGGTGGCTGCGAACAAGCCCTCGGCGACCTGTGCGGCTGCGGCCGCCGGGGCCTCGTCGGTCGAAAGCAGTTCGTACCTGGGACTTCGTGCGGCGACCGTGTCCGCGATCTCCCGGGCCCGCTTCCTGGTGAGCCGCACTTCTCCGCCGAAGAGCGCCCGCGGGATGCTGTTCAAGTCCACCGTCGAGAACGAAGCCTCCGGACCGAAATCCACTGCCCTGTCCATGAGCAGCAGTAGCTCGATCATGTGCGGCACATACTGGCTGCGTCCCACCCCGAGATTCGCGAATGTCTCCTCGGCGCGGTGACGAGCTCGTCTCACACTCGATGTTGCTGGAACAGTGTCCGCGAACACGAATGCGAACACGCCAGCGGGTCCGATCGCGAACGCATCAACCCGCTCCGGATCGCCGAACCCGCCCTGCCGATCGACCAGCACATACCAGCCACTTCGCATCAACGGAACCGACAGGAACCGCCGGTGTACCACATCCAGGAACGGCCGTTCCCCCAACTCCCGCTCGACCCACCGTTGCCGCTGTTCAAACTGCATATCCGCCACCGGAATCCCCTTTCCTCGTCGCTCCGGCGATGCGGCCGACCGATCGTCGCTGACGGTGGAGCGATTCATTCCGGAGACGAGTTCCTATGTCTTGCAACCTATTACGATGACCTCCAGGTCGTCCTGGTCACGGCATAGATTGTCACGGACCGTCACATGTCTTGGCACAAAAGAGAATTCACGATATGCCTGCTGTTCGGCGCGATGAACGACCGTGTGATGGTGTGGATGGTCTCCAGCTCCCGCGCTGACGCGGTGAGCGGGCCAGCTGAACGGACATGCCACGGTGCGTCGACCAGCTTACGAGCGCCCACACCCGAGCGAACCCCGGAGACCCTCGAGATCGTCCGCCGGTTAGGGGCACATCGTGGATAGGCTTGCGAATGGCTGGTGCGAAGTGGTCGAGATGGCTGATCGCCTCCGCCGGGGAGTATCCCAAAGGGATTACCGCACAGGAGATCCGAATGACGACCATCATCGGCGGCGGCATCGCTGGCATCGCGCTCGCAGGTGCGCTGGCTCGCGCCCAGGACAAAGTGACGCTCTTCGAACAGCAATCGGCAGGCTCCACTGGGGGCGGTGCGTTCCTGTTTCTGGACCAGCGTGGACATGACGCGCTGACCGGGCTCGGACTCGACCGGGACGCCCTGCACGCTGCCTCGCACCCGGTGCACGGCCTGGACTACACCAACAGCGCCGGCACGCACTCCAGTCGAATGGGCCAGGGCCACCGGTTCTGGCTGCGCCGCAACTTGATCGGCGTCCTGACCGAATTCTTGGACGGGTCCGGCGCCGAGGTGCTCGCTGGGGCCGCAGTCACTGACGTGACCCTGGATGGCGGGGCGGCGGTAGTCCACCGCGGCGGTGAGACCACCGCCATCGATTCATTGCTCATCGGCGCGGATGGCATCGATTCGGTCGTGCGCGCCGGCCTGGAACCGCAGCGTCGCCCCACCTACGCCGGAGATGTCGTGTTGTACGGCATGACCACGGCCGGGTTGGAATTGCCCACGCCTCCCGATGTCCTGCACTTCTACGCCGAAATTCCCGAGCTCGGCGGCCTCGGCAGCACGTTCGGGCATGTCTGGAGCCGTGCTGAGAACACCACCGCCCTGTGGTTCCTGCGCATTCCACGTCCGCCCCTCGACGCCGACGATCTCGGCTTCCGCCCGGTCGGCGAATGGGCCGACACCGTACTCGAGGCTGCCCCGTCCAACCGCGAGATCCTTGAAACCCTGCTCGCACTGACGGATTCGGTGCATGTCAGCAATGCCCGCGACGTCCCCCTCGAAGGCGCGGCCGCGCCGAGTACGCCGGTTCTGCTCGTCGGGGACTCCGATCACGCAATCACTCCAGCAGCCGGAGTTGGTGCTCGCGACGCTCTGGAGGACGCCCTCGCGGTGTATGAGGCTGTCCGCAGCGCGAACTCGCCCGCGGACGCGATGGCCGCGCGTCGCGGGCAAATCCTCGCCGACCGGGAACAGGCCCGGCGCGCGATTCCGCGTCCGCGCCCATAGCGAAGGCTTCGGTAGCTCGGGTGCGGTTGTTCTCGGTTGAACCGTGGGATCGCCTTCTCGCCAGTGGCCTCTGGAACTCTGATCCGATGAGACCTTCCGCGGGGCATGAACTGCGTGGATACCGATGCGGACTGGGGCGCCGGCCGCGGCCCAGGATGTTCGGGGGCCGGTCTGACCACCCAGGCGCTGCTGCCGCGAGCAGTGGATGCATGTGCGGGCTGAATGCTCAACAACACGTGGTCCGGCGGGATTTGGCTTGGGTAGGCTCCGGCGGTGGCAGACGCCGATCTTCGTTCGCTCCCGCCTGGGCTCGCGCCGCTCTGGCGTGAATTGCATCGCCGTTTGTCGTCCGGCCAGACAGTGAGCAGGTTGAGGGTAAGGCCGCTCGATGAGCCGGAACGCATCGCGATCGCTGAATTCTTCGGGATGCCACGGTTGCCCGGCGGGTTCGCCATGGTTGCAATGGATACCTTCGAAAAGGTTCTTTTCGCGGCGACGGGTTCGACGGTGCGCGCGGCGGTAGGGCGAATCGTAGATCCTATCGGGGATCGTGGTGTCGAGCGTCTCAGGGCCGCGATGGAGCGTATCGGCATCGACGATGTCCGATCCAGGTTGCGATCGGTGGGCTGGCTCGAGTCGCTCGAAGACGACTGGACCTGGATCTGATGCTGACCTCCGACCACGAGTGGTGTACGTATCCGGAGCTACCGGGCGTCGGGATCCACCAGATCCTCGGCGGTGATGGCGACGACGCGGTCACCACTGCCCGGTTCACCTGGGACGGCGAACAACTGCATCGTTCGGAGTGAGCGAGCTGACGGCGAAAGCGGCATCAGCGTGCCGTTCTCGGTGTCAGGGTCGGCCGATCAGAACAGATCGGGCGAATTCTCGTGCCGCCGGATCGAACCGCTTTCCGCGGATCTTCCGATCCCGCCGCAGCAAATCCATTCGCTCGAACACATCGACAACCTGGGAGACAACGCGCCCATAGACCCTGACATCGGCGGGTGCGGAGTCTCCGGGATGCGTCCAGCCGATGGCCGGCAGCTGACCGAGGACGATCTGGTCGACCCCTTCGGTCACTCCGGCGGCCACCGTGACCAGGTAGACGAGTGCGGGTTCATCGCCGTACTTTCCGATTTGCGCGGCGACTCGTTCGGCAAGATGCCACCACATCCCGACCGGATCATTGTGGAGCGCACGAGCTTTGGGTGTCGGGAGCAGCTTTCCGCGGTGCTTGCGTACGAGGCCGAGGCTCTGGGCCGACTCGCGCAGGAGGTGCACCGGGGGAGTGAGGTCTTCCCGGTTTCCCTTCCCGATCCAATTCGCCGCCATCGAGAGGTCGGTGAAAACGGACTCGACGATGGCGGGTGGCAGGTATCCGGCGCTGGTCAGCGTGACCCCGTCCCGGCCGAGGTGCTCGAGGAGACAGGTATACGGCCGGACCGCAGCTTGAGCGATTGCTGGGTCCACCGCGACCGGACTGTCGAGTTGAGCGCGGTCGACCAGGTCGTGCATGGTCTTGCGCGCAGGGGCAGGCATCCCGCGTATGAGCATGACGACATCGCGCACGGCCTCTGGAAGCGCTGCGTCCAAACCGTTCTCGGGCCCGGCTCCTCGGAGGATGTCATCGGCTACTCCGATGTCCTCCAGTGTCGTGTTGATGTGATCGAGATCGAATGGAATGGGCGTCAACTCAGCGAAATCGATGTCGTCGCCATACATCTCACGCAGCTCGGCAAGAGCGCCGGCATGGTTGGGATTGCCGGAATCGGTTGCTTCCGTGAGTAGTTCGTAGCCAGGAACGCCCCCGCAGTCTTCGGGAGCTCCCGGCCGCCGCCCGTCCGCGCACCACGCCAGCGGCGCGCCCGGATCTCTCGGCACTACCTCTTCGAGTTGGAGCACATGCAGCCAGTCGTCGCCGAAGTCGTAGAGATAGAAGAGCCGGTCCCCTGCATCGACGAGCACCTCATCCAGCCGGACCTGCTCTTCAGGAATCCCAGCTTCACCCTCCTCGGCTTGAAAAGGACACAGATAGTACTCGGTCCGCCGATCGTAATACGCAGTGCCACTGCCGAATTGGTGCAGATGATAGTCCTCCCAGTCGAACACGATCTGCAACACGTCGTGAATCTGATCGAGAAACAGATCTGATGCGACCTCGATCACCCGCCACACCGGCGGCTGGGTTTCCGCCAGCTCCACCCGTATCCGGTAGGTGCACGTCTCACCGCGCCGCGGCCGACGCCGGGATGGCACCGGAGGCTCGGCGCCGTCTTCGACCGTGCCGGCTCCCATTGAAAGCACTGTCCCGAGTGCGGCGCGTAGTTCGGCCGGTGTCATTCCGGACAGTGCGTCACGAAACCGATCCAGTCCGTCGTTGTGCGGCATGCGGCATATTGTCGCAGGCCGAGTCCTGGCAGCGCGCATTCGGCGGCAGGTTGTGAAGGAGCGGATTCGGCCGCGAGTCGCTGCTGCACCTGGTCGAGCGCTCGATCACCGCCGAGAAACTCGTCGCCGAACTCGAGAAGGTGTTCTCTACCCGCGGTGGCCCGCCGATGGTGCTGCGGATGGACAATGGTCCGGAAATGATTTCTCATGCCCTGCAACAGTTTTGCGCCGATCGGGTGCGGATCGTCTACATTCCGCCCGGGACGCCGCGGAACAACGGGTTCATCGAGTCGTTCAACTGGTGGCTACGCAGCGAATGCCTCAACCGCAACCACTGGACCAGCCTGCTCGAGGCGCGGGTGGTGATCGGCGACTTCAAGCTCGAGCACAACCATCGGCATCGGCATTCGGCGCTGGGCTATCTCACCCCGGCCGAGTACGCTGCCCGCTGCGGCCACACCCACCACCCCGTGGCCTGCGACATCAACTGAAACCGAATCGAATACAACCCGGACTCAACCACCGGGTGGTCCCGTTATCGGGGACCGGTCAGTTCTGTCAGCAATCGGGATTTGCCGATGCCACCAACTCCGGTTAGCAGCAGGACTTTTGGAGTGTCGGTTGCTTCGGCAAGCAGCCTGTCGAAGCGAGCCAGCGCGCTGTCCCTGTTCACGAACGGACGGCCGATTGCTCCTGGTTGGTAGCGTGCGATCAGCGCCATAGCGCCCTCCCCGTCGCCCATTGCACGTCGCAATTGTCCCCGATGATCAGGTCGAAGCGAACGGGTTTCGGTCTTATGCGAGCGAAAACCTATGGCTAACAAACCAACTGGCCGGGACTTGTGACTAGTAGAGGAATTGCGTCAGTCTGTTAGAACGCTGCTCGCTCGGGCGGATGTCGTCGCAAAGCAGATGGGGGTGTCGCGATGGCACGTACAACGAGTCATGACCGCGAAGTACGGCGGTTGCAGGCGGAGAAGGCTCTGTCCACCGTCGGACCGCTGACATCGAGGGCAAGAAATGTGTTGTCCGGGTTGCTGTCCGAGGGGCGACGAGGATGGCGCCTGCTCGTCCGAGATTCACAATTGCGGACACCTGGGTACGCTGACGCGTTCCTGATCGGGCCCGGCGGTGTATTCGGGCTCCTGTTCGACGACCGGGTGCCTGGGGCGCCGATCGCCCAGAACATCGAAGCACATGCGCAACAGCTGTTCGCTGACCTCCCAGTGGGGAACCATCGCAACGTGTTCGTTCCGGAGACAATCGAACTCGTCGTGGTCGTCGCTCCGCGTGCTCGGGCGCAGGTCAACGGAGGCTTCCGCGTGGTCAGCGAACTCGACTACCGATCGCTCTTCGATTGCGAGGTTCGGCTGCACCGCGGTGTGGCCGGCAGGATTGCGGAGATGGTCTCCGCGCGCGATTGTGGCTACAGGCTGCTGTCGCTCGAAGGACCTCCGACTCCGGTGCCGTTGAGCGAAGCGGGACTCATCGATACCGAACGCCTGTTGGAGGACGAGCGTGCCCAGGCATTGGAGAAGCCGTTCCCAACCTGGATGACGTTTCTCGACCCAGAGCAGCGGGCGCTGGTGTCCCGGAATTACAACGGTCCAGCACGCATCGCGGGACCTGCGGGAACCGGCAAGACAGTGGTCGCTCTGCATCGGATGGCCCGGCGGGCTCGCAAGACGACTGGGAAACTGCTGTTCACCACCTTCGTTCGGAATCTGCCGAGGTGTCAGGAACAGGCGTTCGCGCAGTTGGCTCCGGATGCGGTGGAGCGGACCGAGTTCAAGAACCTGCATTCCTGGGCTCGCGAGTTTCTCGAGGGACGTGGCGAGCACGTGAACATGGACCTCAAACTCGCCGACAATGCCTTCAACCTCGCATGGTCGCGTGTCGGCAGTCGCGGCCCACTCGCGCAGATCGAGCCCGACAACCGATACTGGCGTGAGGAGATCGATCGTCTGATCAAGGGCCGGGGCATCCATGACTTCTACGAGTACGCGGAGCTCGACCGCCGGGGACGGCACGGCACACTGCATGGTCCAGCGCGAAAGGCCGTGTGGGAGTTGTTCTATCGGTATGAGGAGATTCGCCAACGCCAACGCTTCCTCGACGCCAATGATCTCATCGCCGCCGCATTGGCTGAGCTGAAGGAGAATCCGGCTGATCCGCTCTACGACATGGTCGTCGTCGACGAGGTGCAGGACATGTCGGTGCTCGGCTTGCGACTTGTGCATGCCCTCACCGGAAATGCGCCGAACGCGCTGCTCCTCGTCGGCGACGGACGCCAGAAGATATATGCGGGCGGCTGGAAGCTCTCGGACGCCGGCATCCCGATCGTGGGCCGTGGCGAGGTACTGCGAGTCAACTACCGCAACTACGACGCGGTGATCGCGTTGGCTGCTTCGCTCGAAGGAAAGACCAGAGTCGACGATCTCGATGGTGCAGATGGCACAGTCCTGAGTCGCTCCGAGGCCACGCTGCGTGGCGGGACGGCCGAAACATGGACGGGCAGTGACGAGGACGTCGAGGAACAGGTGCGGATGCAGCTGCAAAAGATTGCGGCAAAGGGGATTCCACTGTCGGCGACAGCCCTGCTCGCGTTGACGAATCACCATGCGGATCGATTTAGAGCAGCACTTCGTCGGTGGCAGGTGCCGTTCCGGAACCTCGAGGACTACGTCGGAGCTGACGAGGACATGATCAAGATCGGCACTGTATACCGCGCCAAGGGTCTCGACTTCCGTGCTGTGCTGCACCCCTTCTTCTCGAAAGCTCTCCCAGCGGAACCGTTCAGCGATGCTGCCCATGATCGCGCTGATCTGGTGACGAATCAGCGATTCGTGGCCATTACCAGGGCTCGGGAGTACGTCTGGCTGGGAATCGTGGGGGATTAGCGCGGTGCCGGACAACGCGAGAGCCCTCTTCGAGCGGTTCTCGACATTCGATCCGCAGCTGCGGCAGTATCCCTGGTCTGTCCAGACGAACTGGTTGACGTCATCGGGGATCGCGCCGCGGACGGTGGGGACGTTTGCATGCCGGCGTAGTCGTCGTGGTCCCTGCGGATGGTCCGGCGTCGGTGAGTTCGACCGATACAGTGACCGATTCAGCGGGAACACGCGCGAGCTGGTGTTTTCCGGTCAGCGGTAGTCGGAGGCATCCGTATGCCCGGCCGCCTCGGTAGGGTGTTCGGCGGACCACTCGAACCAAAGGAAGCTTGGTGTTCTCTCCCGATCAGCTGGTTGTCGTGATACCGCGCGAGGATATCGAAAGCGGGGACCTGGGGCCCGCCCTCGAGGCCCTCAACTCGTGCTTCGTTTCGCCGGAGCGCGCCCGAATCTTCATGGGCGCAGTCGAACTGGTCATCAAAGGCTACGAGCACATCCCGACCGAACTGTTCGAGATGGAACCGGTCCGTCAGTTCGTGCGACGGCTCGACGGTGAGTTTCCCTACTGGTTGTATTTCCTGGGTCTGGGTGGACCGTCGCTGCGGCTGATCTTCGGCTGCTTCCTGCCGCCGTACCTCGATGAGGCCGAGCGGCACCAGCAATTCGCGCACCGTCTGGGGGCGGTGATGGAGGACCGGTGGTTGCCCGCAATGAGTGACGTCGCGGCATTCGCCGGGCTCGCTGCGGCTGAGTTGGACGCCCGCACCGCCAGCGTCTTCGACCACTACTTCCGTTCCAGCGCACCGGCAGTCGCGACATCACCGGCCGACACCACCGTGACCCTGCGTGATCAGGCCGCGGCCGTGGTGGAGGAAGTCTTCTACGGTGAGCCGACCGGCGTCGAGATCGAGCGGAACGACGACCTGTTCGAGAGCCGTCCGGCGGCGCCGTGGGATCCCGAGCAGATCCGGATTTCCACCCGTACCTTCTCCCTGCGCAATGTCCTCGACATGATCGACGACGGCGATCTCGAATTGGCTCCCGATTTTCAACGCAACCGAGTGTGGAAGGGACGCCAGAAGTCTCGGCTGATCGAGAGCCTGCTGCTGCAGATTCCGCTGCCCGCCTTCTATTTCGCCGAGGACCGCGGCGGGATGTTCCGCGTGGTGGACGGCCTGCAACGGTTGTCCACCGTGCACGAGTTCGTGAAGGGCGGTTTCGCGCTCGACGAGCTCGAATACCTCGATGGCGAGCGCGAGAAGACCTTCGCGGAACTGGATCCGCCACTGCGCCGCCGGCTTCACAACGCCCAGATCGTGGTGCACGTGATTGAGCCGTCCACGCCCAACCGCGTCAAGTACGACATCTTCAAACGCATCAACACCGGTGGAGAGCCGTTGAATGCCATGGAGATTCGGCACTGCATGAGCAGTGCGCGCAGCCGGAATCTGCTCAAGCGGTGTGCGTCCGCCGAGGTCTTCCACGCGGCGACCGGCGGCGTGCTGCGAAATCACGTCCGAATGAACGACCGCGAGGCCGTTCTGCGTTTCCTGGCCTTCTACACCCTTCCGGATCTGCAGGAGTACGACTCCTACGGGTCGTTGGAGAACCTGCTCGACGCCACCACCGAACTCATCGACGACGTCGGCCAGATCTCCGACGCGCACCTCGAATCCTGGTTCGCCGCCTTCGAACGCGGCATGATCAACGCGCGAATCATATTCGGCGACTATTCCTTCCGGCGCTGGCCGACCGGCAACGATCGGCGTTCCCCGATCAACCGTGCGCTGCTGGAAAGCTGGGGTGTCGTCCTGTCCGGCTACCACCCCGAACAGCTCGAGCGCGCTCGGCCCCGAATCGTCGCCGAGGCTCGCGCCGCCATGGCGAAGAACAACGAATACATCGCCGCGATCAGCGCCTCTACCGCCGACCCCAAACGCGTGCGGGTCCGCTTCGAGGTCCCGCGCCGGATCGTCGAGGATGCGATCGCTCTGTCGTAGGCACGGGTTCGTCCGCGCGCTGACTCCGGTCATCCACGTTGTTGATGACGGACTTTGACTCGATCCGTTCATGGTTCGAGTACATCTCGATTGTGCGAGACGGACTGTCTGGCACAAATTACGGTGGCACCGAGCGGGATTCGAGGCGCCTGCCGGTCGGTGCGAGCTCTACGCGATGGTGACGCAGGCGCCGCCGGAGAACGTTACGGTTGCCGGATCCTGGACGAGTTGGCGTAGGTCCGGTCGGTTCGAACCGCCAGTGAACCGGAACTGATGTTCTCGGAGTGGGATTGGGTTGTATTCGCCGACGCGGTGAAGGCCAGGGAATTCGACCAGCCCATAAGGGCAGGACTTTCAGTCCTGCAACTCGCTGGTCACTGTCACGTCGACCCGTACGCCAGCCGATTCATAGGTGCTCGGTGGTGCGTCGCCCGATGGCCGCGCTCAGCGCGTCCAGCTCCGCGAGCACATCGGTCGCGGCCCAGATGCGGTTGCGCTTGCTTTCCGAGAGGAGCTCGAGAATCCCCGCGTCGGTCAATCGTCCCAGCGCCCGATAGGTGCTGGCGTCGGTGGTGCCCGCGATGCGTTGTGCGGTGTCGGCGTTGAAGATCGGGGTTTCGAGCAGCGCTGCGAGGAGGGTCTCGTCCGCCGAGTTCGCGCGCGGGCGGGCGATGTCTCGCCAGCGTCTCGGCAGGTCGGCGAGAGCCACGGCCGACTCCTGCGCGGCCTCGCTGGCGTGGATCGCGCCGACTGCCAGGTACTCGACGAATGTGTCGACGTCGCCATTGCGAAATCGGTTGAGGTGCAGGAAGTATCGGCCGGTGTCCGCCAGCATGACCGACGCCAGCGGTACGGTCACTCGGCGGGTGAGGCCGCGGCGGCGCAGCACGGCACTGATCAGCGCCCGTCCGATGCGCCCGTTCCCATCGGCGAACGGGTGGATGGACTCGAACTGGGCATGCGCGATAGCGGCTTGCGCGAGGATCGGCAGATCGTCCCGGTTGACGAAGACCAGCAGATCGGCGACCAACTCGGCGACCAGTTCCGGGGGTGGCGGGACATGCGCGGCGTTGATCGGCGTGTAGTCGCTGCCCCCGATCCAGTTCTGCACATCCCGGAGTTGTCCCGCATCGGGGGCAGCGTAGTAGTCGATGGCCATCAGTAACCGGTGTGCCCCGAGCAGATCGTCCATCCCGATGCTGCCGGAGCAGGCCGCATCGACCATTGCGATCAGAGCTTTGACCGCCGCCAATTGCGACTTGGCCTCATTGCTGGCTTTACCTCCCGCCACAGCTTTGCCGAAGGCCCGCCAGCCTGCATCGATATGTTCGATCTTGGAGGATGCGACGGACTCACTGCGCAGCAGGAAGTCGGCCAGTGGCACGAGGTGCTCGCCGAACCCGGCCTCGAGGCGGGCTATCGCAATCAACGCTGCTTCGTGGGCGCGAGCAACGGGCCCCGTCGGGTCGTAGTCGAGCTCGCCTATTCTGGGCGGAATCGCGACCGCGATCCGATCAAGGGTCCGATCCGCCCGCGAGCCGTGACGCTGACGCGGGTTCCAGACCCGCTCTTCGCTGCGGTGTGGTGGCCAGTTCACGCGGTCTCCTTCGATAAAGGTCGACCAACTCTGGTGCTTAACTTACTTTATGTCTATGAAACGTAGCTAACGCCGATTTTGATGTACTTTACATGCCCTTCATTCGGTCCGCGGTCCTCCCAGCCTGCGATAGCGGAGTGAGAAGTCTCGGAACTCGGCCCCCGGGCATTGCTCAACAGACCGACCGCGGAACCACGTCTCGAAGCGGCGGCCTGCGCTCGAGCAGACGTGGTTCGGAGCAAGCGACGCCACATGGGAAAACGTGCCGATCGCCCTTTCTGTCGGGTCATTTGGGCTCTGCCGCTGAGACCTGTGAGGAGTGATTATGGATTGATGACAAATGTTTCGAATCTGACCGCACCGGAACGACGCCGGCTGGCCCAACACACGCTGGACTCACTGACGGACCGGGCGGGGCATACGTTGACGCAGGTACGGTGCGGTTGTGGTCACCGCGTGGCGGCGGTGTTCGATACGCCGACCGGCGCGGTGTATCAGTCGGCGACCGGGCCGCACGCGCATGGGTCGAGGGATTTCGTCGATGCTGCGCACAGCGCTCACGGGCATGGCACTCGGTTTACGGATCTGCTTGCCGGTGATGGCTTTGTCGATGACGCGTTGCCCGCTTCCTGCGAATGCGGGCCGCACACACTGTCGCGGTCCCGACTCCAGCAAGCCGTCGCGAACCACGAGCACAAGATTCAGCTGCCCTGATCAGCCATCACAACGCCGGAAAACCGAGGGCCGTGATCTGGCGGTCCATCCGGACGGAGGTCGGCAGGGCGTCGCCCTCGCCTTGCGTCAGTGTCTGAATTCGTGCAGGCATGCCGCCGATCCACCAGTTCGACCGTTGTCCGTAGCCGTGCGTCACCAGCGGCGCGGAGCCGATCTGCCCCAGAAAGCTCAGCCAGTAGCCGTCCAGAGCGCACTCCTCCCGCCCGCCCCTGGAACCGGCGGTTGCCCCGGCGTGCCATGAACTCGGGTGGCTCAGTTCGAGTGCAGGCCGGAGTTGAGTGTGTAGGTGCCGACGAGCTCAGCTTGCCCCAGGACGTGGCCGGTCATCGCTTGGCGCAGCCGTTTTCCGGTCACTGCCCGTTGGAGCGGCAGCCGTTCGACATCCAGGGCGCTGACGGTGAACACGTAGTGATGGATGCGCTGGTCGTTCCATGGCGGGCAGGGGCCGTCGTAGCCGTAATGATCGTTTCCCGCACTGCTGAAGTCGTTGAGGCCGTAGCGCGCGTTATGGGGTGCACCCGGACCTGGCTTGCCGTGTGTGGTCTGGAGGCTGCCCGCGGCGATCTGCCGCACGTCGGCCGGGATATCGAAAAGCGTCAAATGGTAGAAGTCGGTGCGGGGCAATTCCTTCGGTACCGTTCGCCCCTCGATGTTCACGTCCGAGCCGGTGCTGGGTACGTCGATGTCGCAGCACACGACCGCGAACGATCGTGTTCCTGCCGGCACCTCGTCCCACGCCAGATGTGGGTTGTGATTGGCGCCCGCCCGGACATGGTGCACGGCGTCCGGTACGCCGTAGGCGAATGCGCCCGGAATGCGCGCATTGTCGTCGAATGAATCACTTCGGACCTTCATAACGATGCCTTCCACTCATGCGGACCGATAGGCCTGCGCTATTCAGGGGTGGCTATGAGGGTGTAATCAACACGGCTCGTCGGTGGGATCATTCTGCGGCGTTCCCGCGCCATTGGGGGAATCTCATCTTGTCGGTCGACCACATTGTCGTCCGAACCTCTGCCTGGGCGAATCAATTCGTGCGATACATAGATTCTGCGCTTCTGACCTGACCTCGCCCAGAAGCGAAGGTCATCGGAACGGTATTCCTTCGACGTGCTGTACGCACGGTGTGGTCGCGCTGGTCCCGGGCACTCGGTCGCCGCGCCCACGCCTGCGCCCGCCCGCAGTGGTGCAGCACAAATCGCTCGCGCTCACCGACGAAGCCTGCGACAAGGCCTGAAGATCATGGGACTACGACTTCCCTCTGTTCACCGAATCCGGCAGCGGCATCGACAGCGTGCTCTACCGCAGCGGCGACGGCTACCGGCTCGCCCAGCTCGATCCGCGACCCCGAGGCCGTCACCTGCGGCAGTGTGCCGGTCACGATCAGCCCGGCACCCGCGCCCGCGAGGACCGTGGAGGGCGCGATACGACGGCCATTGCGGACTGCTCACGCCCGCCATCTCAGCGGAAGAGAATCACCGCGGCCAGCCGCTTTCGAGTCGGTCGTGAACGCCCAGATGACATTCGGTCGCTGGATCGGGGACCTTCGGCCCGACCGAATCCGGTTGGGGCCGTGAATCATTGATGATGCCGGGGAAACTCGGTGTCCTGCCTGAACTGGTGAATCGATCGATTCGGGACGCTGAGCCCGATCGAGACACCCCGTCGTCACGGACAGGTAAACCACTCTCGGGCAGGTCTCGTTCTGGGGCCGAAAACAATGACGCACACGAGCAGTTCGCCGCAACAGAGTCCGGTCACCGTGGTGCTGGGCGGTGATGTGATGCTCGGTCGCGGCGTCGACCAGATCCAGCCGCATCCGGGTGATCCGCTGTTGTGCGAACCGTGGGTCGATGACGCCCGCCGCTATGTCGAGTTGGCGGAGAAGACGAACGGGTCGATACCGTACCCGGTGGGCTTCGACTGGCCGTGGGGCGATGTCGGGCCGATGCTCGACCAGCTGGCACCCGAGGTCCGGCTGATAAACCTCGAAACCACGATCACCATCGACGGCGTATTCGCGCCCGCCAAGGGCATCCATTATCGGATGAACCCCGCCAATATCGCGACGCTGAAAGCGTTTCGTCCCGACGCCTGCGCGTTGGCCAACAATCACATCCTCGATTTCGGAAACCGCGGCCTGCGCGACACTCTCGACGCGCTCGCCGCGGCGAGCATCCGCAGCGCCGGGGCGGGAACGAGCATCGCCGCGGCCTGCCGCCCGGTGGTGGTGGAGCCGGCCGCCGGGCGGCGGGTGGTCATCGTCTCGGTCGCCAGTACCAGTAGCGGCGTGCCGCTGGGGTGGGCAGCGCAGCATGATCGGCCGGGAGTGTGGCTGGCCGGTGATCCGTTGGGCCGTGCTGTCGCCGACCATGTCGCGGCGCAAGCGTTGGCGCACAAGCGTCCCGGCGATATTCTGATCGTGTCCGTGCATTGGGGTCCGAACTGGGGCTACGGGATCGGACAGAGCGAAATCCAATTCGCGCAACGGCTCGTCGACGCCGGCGTCGACATCGTGCATGGGCATTCATCGCACCATCCTCGCCCCGTCGAGATCTACCACGGCAGACCGATTCTCTACGGCTGCGGCGATGTCATCGACGACTACGAAGGCATCCCCGGATACGGGTCCTATCGTCCCGAACTGCGGCTGCTCTACCTGGTTTCGGTCGATCCCGGCGGGCAGCCGACCGGAATCCGGCTGCTGCCCATGCGGATACGCCGCATGCGGCTCGAACATGCCTCCCGGGCCGATGCCGATTGGCTGGGTAAGACACTGACCCGCATCAGCCGCCGGTTCCACACCCATATCGAACGCGGAGCCGACGACCTGCTCGAGATCCGCTGGGGCTGATCCGAACTCGTGCCCAGAGCCGAAACAAATCCACGGTCCAGGGCCTGCGCTCACCGCAGCGGCCCATATCGCCGCGAAAAGCACTGCGCCCCAGGCCATCGACTGAGACACCGCGAGGAACTCCACCAACACCGTCAGCCCTGCCACCAAGGTCAGTACCGCGTGCCGCACGCGGCCGCCCCATCTCCGGTCGAAGGGTTCGGGTATGGGGGAGCGAAAGTCATCGATCGACTTCGGCGGTTGTGATATCCACTCATCACACAGGGACTTCTGAGCAGGATCTCGCCGTCCTCGGCGATCTCCACCTCGGTGCCGGGGAATGGTTTGCCTACAGTTCCGAAGCGGTATGCATCCGGTCGGTTGATGAACGAGACCTTCAGGCCAACCCTGACCGCCCAGTCGAAGCGCTTCTTCTTGATCCCGCCTTCTTCTGCAACCATGCCCTCGATACGGGCATGCGCGTTTTCGAAGATGCGAGGGGCGGCCGCCACGATGGCTGGGGTGCGGTATCGCGAGGTTGTCCACGATTTCGTCAACCCGGCCATCGACCGCCGTGGGAAAGCCGATCAGCGGTGACAGCGCCAACATCACCTTGCGGAAAGCGTGGACGACGGCAGGTCACTGGCCTCTTGGGCGTGGTCCACGAGAAGGGCGGCTGTTCGTCGGCCACAGCGACGAAGGTCGCGACGTCGGAGATCAGGCCGTCATGGGGACTGCCCGATGGGGCCGGTCTGCTATTGCCCTGCTGATCGGGAGGGGGCACTGTGAGAGGCACCGGTGGCGCTACCGGGCGCTGCCTCGGTGCAGAAAGGAGGTGGATCGTGTTCGCACGGTCTACCACGCTTCAGGCGCAACTTTCCGCTCTCGAATCCGGGATCGCACATGTGCGGGACGAGGTTATGCCGGCGCTGGACGGCATTCCCGGCTGCATCGGGCTTTCGTTGCTCGTCGATCGGCACACCGGCCGGTGCATCGTGACGACCTCTTGGGAATCCGAGGAAGCGATGAGGGCGAGCGCTGAGCAGGTGATCCCGATTCGCAATCGTGTGGCGGAGAAATTCGGCGGTAGTCCGATGGTCGAGGAATGGGAGATCGCGGCCATGCATCGCGCGCATCTGACGCCGCAGGGTGCGTGTGCGCGTGTCACCTGGGTGAAGACCGATCCCAGCAGAATCGACAGCGCCATCGAGGTCTATCGGGACCATACCTTGCCCGGTATGGAGCAGCAGCTCGATGGATTCTGCAGCGCGAGCCTGATGGTGAACAGGTCGTCGGGTCGTGCCGTCTCGTCGAGTGTCTACGAGAATGCCGAGGCGATGGAACGCAACCGGATCGCGTCGGCCGCGTTGCGCGTGGACGCCGCTCGGCAGGCGCGCGTCGAGGCCGTCGACGTCCGCGAATTCGAATTGGCCTTGGCGCATTTGCGTGTCCCCGAACTGGCCTGACCTCGAGCGGGGGGTCGGCGAAACGGCAGGTCGAGACCGGAGGTTCGACACGTCGGGGCCATCCCCGAGCAGATGCTCACCGCAGCACGGCCGCAGCGCGGCCGTACTGCGGTCGGTCGGCGGCGAGTCGGACATGGATCTTTCGGGCGATCGTGGGGTCGCTGTCTTCGCAAGCTGATTCACCTGCGAAGCAGGGTGGGGCCGGGCGCGCGGGCGGGTTGTGCGGCGGAACACCGGTCGGTCGGAAATGTTTGGCTCCGTTGATGATTCGCTCGTGGTCCGCGAAAGTTTGTCGGGGGGATGCTCTAACGTAACGCGGTATCTGTCCGTCACGACCGTGGAGCGTTATGGCTGCCTCGTTCGATCTTCATACCCTCGCGGTGCTCGGTGCGGCTGGGGAGCGGCTGGTCATCTGGCATGTGAATGTGGGTGCGGCGCTGGGAGAGTCGCGGCTATCGGGTGCTTGGGTGCTGGATCGATCGTGCGAGGCGGAGATCGAGAGCCTCACGGTCGGATACCCGATCGTGGTCGCAGGCGATGACACCCCTGCTGCCGAGGCCGTCGGCAATCGGGCTCAGCAGGCTGGGGCGGCGGGCGAGGGTGACCAGTCGGCGGACGTGGTGGGCGTTGGGGCTGCCGGGATTGTCGATGTCGATGCGACGGTCGAAACAGTCCGGGCCGCAATCGAATCGGCTGACCAGCGGTTCGTTGAGCATCAGGATGCAAGTGGTGGAAAGCTCACCAGGCCGCGGTGGCCGGTGATCGTGGCGCCCGATGAGGTGTCACTGCCGCAGTTTCGGGTGGATGTGGCCGATGATCGCATCCGGCCGGTGCTCACGCTGGCACGGGGGCTCGCCGATCTGGCGGATTCGTGGGCGGCGTTCGAGTCGCTACGGCTCGCCCGGCCATTTCTGGAGGACCTCGGTGGCGCGGCCGCACGGCCGTTGCCGCTCGCGGTGCGGTGAGTATGGCGGGACTGTCGTTCGCCGCCATCGATGTCGAGACCGCTAATTCCGCGCGAGGCAGTATCTGCGCGGTTGGCGTCACCGTGGTGCGGGACGGGCGGCGCGAGGAGACCGCGACGTGGCTGTGCCGTCCGCCGGCGGGGCTGGACTTCTTCAACTGGCACAACATTCGCGTGCACGGGATCTCGGCGGCGATGGTCGCCGACAAGCCGGAGTTCGCGCAGCGCTGGCCGGAGGCGGAGAGCCTGGTCGGTGAGCTGCCCGTCATCGCTCACAATGTCGGATTCGACAGCAGCGCAATACGGGAAGCCTGCGGCCGCAGCGGAATTCGGATACCCGCCTGGTCCTACAGTTGCAGCCTCGCCCTGGCCCGCCGCCACCTGAGTCTCGACAGCTACCGGCTGCCCCATGTCGCGGCGGCGCTGGGCATCGACTTCACCAACCACCACGACGCCGCCGCCGATGCCGCCGCGGCGGCCGACATCGTGATCGCCCTGGCCGCCCGGGCCGGAGTCGATTCGCTGTCGGCGCTCGAGCGCATGGTGGTCGACCGGCCCCTGCGGACCGATCGGAAATCGCGAAAGTCTGCGGCTGACACTCTGATAAAGACGTCGGGGTCTGCGGGGCTGAGTGTGTCGACTGCGGCCGGACGTCCTCCACGCCGATCCTGGTTCGGGCGTGAGGAATTGGTGCTGCCGACTGTGACCGGCACCGATCCGTCCCACCCGCTGTATGGCGAAATCATCGTATTCACAGGTGATCTCGTCGCGATGACTCGCCAGCAAGCGTGGGATGCCATCGCGGCATCTGGTGCGACTCCGGCTCGGAACGTCACTCGGCGCACGACCCGGCTCGTCATTGGTGACGGCTTTCGTGGTGTGGATCCTGACGCGTTCACCACGACGAAGGCGCGCCGGGTTGCCGAGTTACGGATGCGGGGGCAGCGGATCGAGGTCATGGACGAGGCCGCGTTCGTGGCCTGTGTGGATGTTGGGACCGGGTTGTCCGGAGGTCGTGGCGGGGTGTGAGAAGTGCGTTGTTGCGTGGTTCTGACGGGCTCGGTAAAGAGGGTGAGGGGAATCGATCGGATGAGTTTGAGGCGGAAATGACGAGTGCAGGTGGCCGGCGTCGGTGGGTGGCGGCGGGAATCGCCCTGGTAGCGGCGGGCTTCGCCGTGATGCCGGGGCTCGCGTCTGCTGCGGAACCGCTGAATTCCGGCGCGGTATTTGCCGCCGACGGCTCGCACATCGACCATGTCATCCAGCGGGACGATCGCAAATCCACCGTATTCGTGTATTCGGCTGCGATGAACCGTGTCATCGAACTCTCGGTCATACGCGCCGCCGACAATTCCACGCCACGTCCGACGGTGTATCTGCTCAATGGCGCTGAGGACGGCGTCGATGGAAACGGTAACGAGGTCTCCTGGGAAACCCGCACCGATGTCGTCGACTTCCTGGCTGACCAGAACGTCAATGTGGTGAACGTCCTCGACGGCCGCTACACCTACTACACGGACTGGCAGTCCGACGATCCCATGCTCGGTCGTAACAGGTGGACCACCTTCCTCACCCAGGAACTTCCGCCGGTCATGGACTCGGCCCTCGGCGCATCCGGCCGCAATACCCTTGCGGGAGTGTCGATGTCGGCCACCTCCGCGCTCGCCCTCGCCGAATCCGCCCCCGGCCTCTACCAGAGCGTCGGCTCCTTCAGCGGATGCGCCCAGACCAGCACCGACCCCGGCCGCCGCTACCTGCAGGCCACGGTTCTCTCCGGCGGCGGCAACCCCTGGAACATCTGGGGCCTCGACGGCTCCTCGGCCTGGACCGCGAATGACCCGTCCACCCCGGCCAACCTCGAAAAACTCCGTGGCACGGACCTCTATTTGGCCGCCGGAACCGGTGCGAACCCGGCCGCGGCGGGCGGCGGCCAGGTCGGCGCGTCCAGCACGGCACTGGAATCCACCGTCGAAACCTGCACCCGCGCACTGCAATCCAGCATCGCAGACCTGGACATCCCCGCCACGTTCGATTACCTCCCCGGGGGCGGCCACAACTGGACCTCGTGGCAGGTCGACTTTCACAATGCGTGGCCCGGAATCGCTCGCAGCCTCGGCCTGTGAATCGAGGCACCACGCCGGACGGCCACCCGTTCGGTTCCGCTGTCACTCGGGTGCGGGTGGGCCGATAAGCTGCTTCGGGTGACCGACGAGAAGCTGCTGCAGGGACCCATCCACGCCGTCCATATCGAGCTGGGCGCTACCTTCGCTCCGTTCGGGGGGTGGGAGATGCCGGTTTCGTACGCGGGGACCGTGGGGGAGCACACGGCGGTGCGCACCACTGTCGGGCTTTTCGACGTCAGCCATCTCGGCAAGGCGACGGTCAAGGGGGCAGGTGCCGCTGCCTTCGTGAACTCGGCACTCACCAACGACCTGAATCGGATTCGCCCGGGAAAGGCGCAGTACACGCTGTGCTGCACGCCGGAGGGTGGGGTCATCGACGACCTCATCGCCTACTACGTGAGCGATGACGAGATCTTCCTGGTGCCCAATGCGGCGAATACCGCGACCGTGGTGGCGGAGCTGCAGAAGGTCGCGCCGGAGGGCATCACCGTCACCGACGAGCATCGCGGGTACGCGGTCTTCGCCGTGCAGGGGCCGCGGTCGGCGGAAGTCCTCGCCAAGCTCGGTCTGCCGACCGACATGGAGTACATGGCCTACGCCGACGCCGAATGGGACGGCCGCCCGATCCGGGTGTGCCGCACCGGCTACACCGGTGAGCACGGTTATGAGCTGCTGCCTCGCTGGGCGGACGCCGAGGCCGTCTTCCGCGCGCTGGTGAGCGAGGTGCAGGCCGCCGGCGGCCAGCCCGCCGGACTAGGCGCGCGCGACACCCTGCGCACCGAGATGGGTTACCCGCTGCACGGACACGAACTGTCCCTGGACATTTCGCCGCTGCAGGCCCGCACCGGCTGGGCCATCGGTTGGAAGAAGCCTGAGTTCTGGGGCAAGTCGGCACTGGAGGCCGAGAAGGCGGCCGGTCCCGGTCGAATCCTGATGGGGCTCAAGGCGATCGACCGGGGCGTGCTCCGTCAGGGCCAGACCGTGATGCGCGGCGACGCCCAGGTCGGCGAAACCACCTCCGGCACCTTCTCGCCCACGCTCAAGGTCGGCATCGCCCTCGCCCTCCTCGACACCGCCGCGGGCCTCGAGCCCGGCGACGAGGTCGAGGTCGACGTCCGCGGCCGCCGCCTGCGCTGCGAGGTCATCCGCCCCCCGTTCGTCGAAACCCGCACTGCCTGAGCAGGTTTCCGGGGCGCAGCATGATGACCTTCGAACTGCGCTTGGGGCAGTAACTTTTCAGCCTCAGCCGCACCAGGTGCCGACGACGTCGTTGTCCTGTTTGCAGGCGGCGGCGTCGAGTCCGGCGGGGCGGAGGGAGTTGAACATCGTCCGGATGGTGTCGTCGGTGGCTGTCCCGTCCGTGCCCTGGTCGGCGTAGAGGACCTTGACCACGGACTGGCCGTTGTTGCCGGGGACCGCGACGGCGTGGACGGGGGAGAGTTCCGCCGCGCCGCTCATCACCACGCGCCCACCGCCGCCCTCGAAGCCGACGATGGTGGTCGCTGTCGGGACCGTCCAGTCCTGCGGTACGTCGTACACGGCATTGCGCGAGATGGAGTAGGACGTCTGCCATCCCGGCGTGAGTGAGGCGATGGTGGATCTCGGTGCGCTCGTCGTCGTGGTGGGCAGCGGTTTGGTGCGGGTCACGGTGTCCTGTGGCCCGTATTGGTCTGCGGGTAGCGCGGTACCGGTCACGGTGTGTGCGGGCATCATTGCTGCCACGACGAGGAGGCGACCAGGCCCAGTACGCTCACGGCGATCAGTGCGATCACCAGAGGCCGGTGGAACCGGGCGGCTTCGACAGCGGATGCTCCGGATACACGCGTCCACCCTATTCAGGGGCATGGAGGACGGCCGGTTACCGAACGGCCCGGCCAGGGGGTAGCCCGAACCCGTCGGTCGAGGGCGGCGAATTAGACTCCCGGTCATGACACTTGCCGCGCAGTTCACCCGTGTACCGCATCCCGCGCCACTACCGGCGGAGCGGCGGCAGGAGATTCTCGCGGAGCCGGGGTTCGGACGCTACTTCACCGATCACATGGTGTCGATGGATTATGTGGACGGGCAGTGGACCAACGGCCGCGTCGAGCCCTACGGCTCCCTGGCCCTGGACCCGGCCACCATGGTGTTCCACTATGGCCAGGCCATCTTCGAGGGCCTGAAGGCCTACCGCCAGGCCGACGGCAGCATCGCCACCTTCCGCGTGGATGCCAATGCGGCGCGTTTCCGCCGCTCCGCCGCGCGCATGGCGATGGCGCAGCTGCCCGAGGAGCTGTTCATAGAATCCATCCGCCAGTTGCTCGAGGTGGACGCGGACTGGGTGCCCGCGGCCGGCGGCGAGGATTCGCTGTACCTGCGGCCGTTCATGTTCTCCACCGAGGTCGGGCTGGGCGTGAAGCCGGCCGCCTCCTACAAGTACCTGCTGCTCGGTGGCCCCGCCGGTGCGTACTTCCCGCGCGGTCTGAAGCCGGTCAAGGTGTGGCTGTCCACCGAGTACGTACGCGCGGCTCCCGGCGGCACCGGCGAGGCCAAGGTGGCGGGCAACTACGCCGCGTCGCTGCTGGCCCAGCAGCAGGCCGCCGAGAAGGGCTGTGACCAGGTGGTGTGGCTGGACGCCTGCGAGCGCCGCTACGTGGAGGAGATGGGCACCAACAACCTCTTCTTCGTCTTCGGCAGCGGCTCCGACGCCCGCCTGGTGACCCCGGAGCTCTCCGGCTCCCTGCTCCCCGGCATCACCCGCGACTCGCTCATCACCCTGGCCGCCGACTCCGGCTACAAGGTGGAGGAGCGGAAGATCTCCGTCGAGGAATGGAAGAGCGGCGTCGAATCCGGTGAGATCACCGAGGTTTTCGGTTGCGGCACCGCCGCCGTGGTCATTCCGGTCGGCTCGGTCCGCTCCGCCGAGGGTGAATTCACCATCGGCACCGGCGAACCCGGCGAGGTGACCATGGCGCTGCGTGAGAGCCTCACCGGCATCCAGCGCGGCACCTTCGCCGACAGCCACGGCTGGCTGCGCACCATGGCCTGACGAGCACGAAACGCGCCCGCCCCGAAAGACTTTCGGGGCGGGCGCGTTTCGCATGCGGGGTCAGTTGGCCACGTGGATGTGGGCGCGGACCGACTGCGGTGAGCTGATCAGGTCGATCATCGCGGAAGCGAGATCGCCTCGGGTGATCCGGATTCCGAACGTGACATTGCGATCGATCACCGACCTGTAGGTGCCGGTGGCGGGTTTGTCGGTCAACTGGGGTGCGCGGATGACAGTCCAGTCCAAATCGGTGTGGTGCACCGCTTCTTCCGCACGTGCCATGTCATCGAGACTGTGCCGCAGCAGCGGCCGCAGGATCAGCGGTTTGACCACGTAGCGCGTGAAGGGGTCGTCGCCCGGACCCGCGGATCCGGCGCTGTTGCTGACGACCAGCAGGCGTCGTGCTCCCGTGGACTCCATGGCTTTACAGATCGATCGTGCCGCGGCGGCCACCACGGTCGTGGGACCGGTTTCCCGTGCACCGATGGCGTCGAGCACGGCGTCGGAATCCACGACGGCGGGCTCGATGTCTGCGGGGCTCATGACATTCGCGGTGATCACACGCAGTTTCGGGTCGGCGGGCAGGGCATGGTCGCCGCGCACGACGGCGGTTACGTCGTGTCCGGCGGCCAGTGCCCGGTGGACCAGGTGGCCGCCAGTGCCACCGGTCGCGCCGAAGATCGTCAGTCGCATATCGCACCCCTCTAAGGTTAGTAAATATTTACTAACCTATAGTGGGTGAAGGTTCACTCACTGTCAATGGAGGTCGGATGAGCGCGCGCGAGCGGATTCTGGACGCGGCGGCGGACATCATGCGTGAGCGCGGTGTCGCACGCGCCACCACGAAGGAGATCGCCAGGGCCGCGGGTTACTCGGAAGCCGCGCTGTACAAGCACTTTCGTGACAAGGAGGACGTGATCGTGCAGGTGCTCCGGGAGCGCATGCCCGCCGCGTCGACGCCCTCGGTGCGGCCGGGCGGTGAGACGGTTGCCGAGAACCTCTTCACCATCGCCCGCGCCGCGGCCACGTTCTACCAGCAGGCCTTGCCACTGTTCGGCGGATTACTTGCCGAGCACGCGCGGCTCGTGGCGCACCGCGAATCCATGGCGCGCTACGGCGCCGGGCCGGGGCATGCCATCCTCGGAATCAGCGAATACCTGCGCGCCGAACAGGAATTGGGTCGCGTCGACCGCGCGGCAGACGTGGAAATCGCAGCCGTCCTACTCGACGGCGCATGCTTCCACCAAGCCTTCCTGCGCTACTACGCCGAAGGCCCGGACGCCGGACCGCTGCCCGACGACACCGTCCGCCGCATAGCCCAGTCACTCACCCGCGCGCTCTGAGACTCGGTCAGCTGGGCATGAACATGTGCCACTGCTCCAGGGTCTGGGGGCGCATGACGTAGTTGTGTTCCTTGATGTGGGTCAGGGATGCGCTGGGCTCGTCCGAGTACCAGTGGCCGGGGTAGACCGTCGGGTTCGACTTCAGGTCGGCCAGGTAGCGCAGGCTGCGGAACATGGCGTCGGAGTCGCCGCCGGGGAAGTCGGTGCGGCCGCAGCCGTCGACGAAGAGGGTGTCGCCCGCGATCAGCCGGTCCTCGAACAGGAAGCACTGGCTGCCCGGCGTGTGGCCGGGGGTGTGCAGGAGTTCGATCTCGAAGTCGCCGACCGCGACCTTGTCGCCGTGGGCGTGGCCGGTCAGCTCGCTGGGCGCGATGCCGGTGACATTGGCGACCCAGGGTAGTTCTTCGGCATTGACGTGGACCGCCACATCGGTCTTCTCCAGCAATTCCTTCACCCCGCGCAGGGTGAAGCCCATCATGGTGCCGCCGACATGGTCGGGGTGGTGGTGGGTGGCCAGGACTCCGGTCAGCCGCATGCCGTCGGCCTCGGCGATCTCGACCAGCTGCCCCGCCTCGTACGCGGGATCGACGACCACGCATTCACCGCTGTCCCGATCCCCGATCAGGTAGGCGAAGTTGCGCATCTGCGTGGCGATCGGATCGCCCACGGCCCAGTCGCGCCCGGAGAGCAACTGGCGAAAGTACAAACGGTCGGAGGCCATGCCTGACAGCGTATTGCGGGCGATGTGTTCCGCTGTACCCGGACCGGCAACACGATGGCGACGAGTGCGGAAAGGCCGCACGCCGAATCGATCAGCGTGCGGCCTCCGGATACCGCTCGCGGGTCAGCGCAGGACGGCTTCGATCTCCACGGCGACGTCGGGGCCGTACGCCTCGCGCAGGCGCTTCATGGCGACGTCGTGGTCGAGGGTCCAGTCTTGGGGGCCAACGGTTTCCAGGACCAGGACCGCCACCAGCGAGCCGAGCTGGGCCGAACGCTCCAGCGACAGGCCCGCGGACTGTCCGGTGAGGAAGCCCGCGCGGAAGCCGTCGCCGACGCCGGTCGGGTCGACCTTGGCGATGTCGGGAACCACGTCGACGTGCAGTGCGGTGCCGTCGCGGTCGACGATCTTGGCGCCCTTCGAGCCCAGGGTGGTGACGCGAATGCCCACGCGCTCACCGATTTCCGCCTCGCTCAGGCCGGTCTTCTGGAGCAGGATGCCCCATTCGTACTCATTGGTGAACAGGTAGTCCGCGCCGTCGATGAGGCGCACGATGGTCTCGCCGTCCACCAGCGCCAGCTGCTGGGAAGGGTCGGCGGCGAAGCGGATTCCGGCGGTGCGGCACTGATCGGTGTGGCGCAGCATGGCTTCCGGGTCGTCGGCGCCGATGAGCACCAACTCGAGGTCGCGGCCCAGCTGGGTGATGTCGATCTCGCGGGCCTCGGTCATGGCGCCCGGGTAGAAGGAGGCGATCTGCGCCATGGACTCGTCGGTGGTGCAGACGAAGCGCGCGGTGTGGGCCTCGGTGGAGACGCGCACGGCCGAGCAGTCGACGCCGTTGTCCTCCAACCACTTCCGGTACTCGCCCCAGTCCTGGCCGACGGCGCCGACCAGCAGCGGGGTGCGGCCCAGCACGCCCATGGCGTAGCTGATGTTGCCGGCCACGCCGCCCTTGCGGATGACCAGATCATCGACGAGGAAGCTGAGCGACACGTGCTGCAGCTGGTCGGCCAGCAGCACATCGGAGAACTTGCCCGGGAAACGCATGAGGTGATCGGTCGCGATGGAAGCGGACACGGCGATGGTCACGGGGGATCCTTCGGTGACGTGCGGCTGCGCACCGGATACGGAGATGACAGACGCGGGGGCCGGCGGTGGATTGTGCGGCCGACATGGCCGCAGTTCGAAACTACTCTGTCCGAGACCGGGTGTTCCAGATCTCGTATGAGTCAGCGCACACAACAGCGCGGAACATCCGGTGCCGGACGTTCCGCGCTGGCGGGCGCTATGTCAGTTGAAGCTGTCGCCGCAGGCGCAGGAGCCGGTGGCGTTCGGGTTGTCGATGGTGAAACCCTGCTTCTCGATGGTGTCGACGAAGTCGATCGAGGCGCCCTGGACGTAGGGGGCGCTCATGCGGTCGACCGCGAGCTTGACGCCGCCGAACTCCACGACCAGGTCGCCGTCGAGGCTGCGGTCGTCGAAGAAGAGCTGGTAGCGGAGGCCCGCGCAACCACCGGGCTGGACTGCGATGCGAAGGGCGAGATCGTCGCGGCCTTCCTGATCCAGCAGCGCCTTGGCCTTCGAGGCGGCGGCGTCGGTCAGAGTCACACCGTGAGTGGTGGTCTCGTTCTGCACAGTCATGAACTCTCCTAAGGGACCTGTTTTCAACCCGTGGAAGGCATGGCCGCTGCCTCCCCGGACCCGTCTCGATGGCTACCAACAGCTGCTGGCAGGCGACTATTCCCCATCCTACGCGGCGCGTCTTCCCCGGACGGCCCAGGTTGTGCAGTCGCTGACAGATAGCTGGTGAGGTGTGCAACACGACAATCAGGGAGACCGGGATTTTCCGGCAGACATGTCATCGAATAGCCTGGTCGGCGTGAAGTTCCTGCGCCGTGGCGAGTCCACCCCCACCTCCGACAGCTCCAGCACCGATGCCGTCGCCGCGGTGGAGGACAAGACCGTCACCCTGGGTAAGGGGCGTCCGACCCCGTCGCGCCGGGAAGCCGAGGGCCGCCGGCGCGGTCCGGTCGCGCCCGCGCCCAAGACCGCCAAGGAGGCTCGCGCCCGCCGCAAGGCGTTGCGCGGGACCAAGGAGGAGCGCAAGGCGTCCTCGGCCGAGCGCAAGGCCGATATGAACGATCGGCGGTCCCGCATGCTCGCCGGTGAGGAGCAGTTCCTGCTCCCGCGCGACAAGGGTGCGGTCAAGAAGTACGTCCGCGACATCGTGGACGCGCGCCGCAATCTGCTCGGCCTGTTCATGCCGCTGGCGCTGGTGCTGATCCTCAGCATGATCCTCACGCCGGCGCTGCAGGCGATCGTCACGCTGGCCATGCTCGTGATGATGCTGTTCATGATCATCGAGGGCGTCGTCCTCGGCCGGCTCGTGAACAAGCGGGTCCGGGAGCGTTTCCCGGACACCGCGGATTCCTCGTTCTCGCTGGGCTGGTACGCCTTCGTGCGCGCTTCGCAGGTCCGCCGCATGCGCGCGCCGAAGCCGCAGGTGGGCCCGGGCGACGCGGTCTAGCCGCTGCCGTCGGCGCTGACGGCGCTGGATGGATTCCCTGACGGGCGGTGTCTCACCGCCCGTCAGTTGTGTTCGCGGTAGGTCGACAGGGCGCGGATCTCGAGCGCCATGCGGTCGCGGTCGCGGTCGACGACATGGCTGGAACCGGCCATCTCCCAGGCGTTTTCGCGGTGGAAGGGGACGGCCCGGCCGGCCGCGGCCAGCAGGGCGACGATGCGGCGGAACATGGTGACTGCCTCGGGGGAGCCGGTCGCGGTGCGGAACTGGCTGTGGCCGGAGGTGATGGTGGTCATGCGCGGATCTCGCTCTCATCGAGGGGTTCGGTGGTGTCTCCGGCCATGAAGCCGAAGGTCAGGGTGCTGAGTGCCGCCATGGCGGTTCCGGCTGCGACGATTGCGGACAGTGCTTGCATGGCAGTAAGTTTTCTCTAGGGAAGTTCCTGCCAACAGTGGCTGTTCTGACATTGTTCGCAAATATCCGGCCAGAGGGGATCGGACCATGCTCTCGAAGGTCGCCGTCGTACTCAACGACCACCTCGCCATGTTCGAATTCGGCGTCGTCTGTGAGGTTTTCGGTCTCGACCGGACCGCCGACGGACTGCCCGCCTTCGACTACCGGGTCTGCGGCGCCGAGCCCGGGAAGCCGCTGAAGTCCAGCTCACCGGGCATTCACGTGACGCCGGAGTACGGGCTGGAGGAGCTGCGCGACGCGGATCTGGTTGCCATTCCGGCCTTTCCGATCTTTGCGGACAGTCCCTTCGATCAGCGCCTGGTGGATGCCGTGCGGGACGCCGCGCAGGCCGGGGCCACGGTGCTCACGGTGTGCTCGGGGGCCTTCCTCGCGGGCGCGGCCGGACTGCTCGACGGGCGCAAGTGCACCACGCACTGGCGGTATGTCGATCTGCTGACGGAACAGTTCCCGCAGGCCACCGTCGATCCCGATGTCCTGTACGTGGACGAGGGCAATCTCATCACCAGCGCGGGGACCGCGGCCGGCATCGACGCCTGTCTGCATCTGGTGCGGCGCGAACTGGGCAGCAGCGTCGCCAATGCCATCGCCCGCCGCATGGTCGTGCCGCCGCAACGCGATGGCGGGCAGCGGCAGTTCATCGAGCGGCCGGTGGTGGACTGCGATTCCGACAGCCTCAGCGAGACGCTGCACTGGATGGGTGAGCATCTGGAACTGCCGCACACGGTCGAGGCGTTGGCCACGCGCAGTGCCATGTCGACGCGCACCTTCGCACGTCGCTTCGCCGCCGAGACCGGGACGACGCCGGTGAAATGGCTGACCGGGCAGCGGGTGCTGCTGGCCAAGCAGTTGCTGGAGGACGCCGACCTGGATCTCGAATCCCTCGCTCACCGTTGTGGATTCGGGTCCGGGGCGCTGCTGCGGCATCACTTCCAGCGGGTGGTGGGGATCGCGCCCGTCGAGTACCGGCGGCGGTTCGGCGTCCGCGTGTCCTGAACGGCGCTGCCTGAAACAGGCGCTGTCCGACGCGGTACCTCCGGCTACGCTGCGCAACCGTGCGTTGGGGAGTGATGATCGCAGCCGTGCCCTCGGACTGCCCGCAGGGCACGGACTGGTCGTATACCGCCGAGGACCTGAAGGTCATGTGCGTGCACAACGAGCACAGCTCCTGAGCCGTACCCGGACACCGGCCGTGGGACTCGGCCCGCAGGCGAGTGATGATCGTGCCTACTCGGCCGGAGCGCAGCCGCAGTTGATACCGTGCTGACGTGTCGCACACTGCTCAGACAACCGATCGGCCGTTGCGGACCCTGGTGCTCGGTGGCGCCCGGTCCGGGAAGTCGGCTTACGCGGAACAGTTGGTCGCGTCGGAGGCGGTGCGGTACATAGCCACCGCGGTGGCCGATCCGGCCGACGCCGACTTCGCCGAACGCATTGCGGCGCACCGGGCTCGGCGGCCCGCGAACTGGACGATCGTGGAGGGCGATGCCGTCGCCGCACTGGCCGACGCCACCCCCGTCACCCTGGTCGACGACCTGGGCACCTGGCTGACCGCGCGGCTGGACGCGCGCGCCGCCTGGGAGTCGCCGCGCGGCATCGTCGCGCCGGATATCGATGCGCTCGTCGGCGCGGTGGCCGGATACCGGCAGCGGCTGATCATCGTCAGCCCCGAGGTGGGGCTCGGCGTCATCCCGGCGACCGCCTCCGGCCGTCTGTTCCGCGATGAGATCGGCACGCTGAACCAGCGGCTCGCGGAGGTTTGCGACGAGGTCTTCCTGGTGGTGGCCGGGCAGCCGCTGCGGATCAAGCCGGACGTTGCGGCCGCGCTCTCGGATGCCGCCGCAGCGAATTCTGCCGCCGCAGTGGTGACTTCGGCCCAGGCTTATGGAGCCGACGCTGATGCTGCTGTGGTGCAGCCGGTTTCAGCGGCCGCCACTGCGGAAGCCAGGACCGGGTCGGCCGGCAGCGGTGCGTCCGCCGCGGCTCAGGGAGCCGGATCCGCGAGCAGTGTGGCCGGAAGCGGGCCCGACAGTGCGGATCTCGGGATGACCACCGCGGGAGCGGCGACCGCGGCCGTTCCGGGTGCCGCGGTCGGTGCGGGAGTGGTGCCCGAAGCTGATTCGGATGGGGTTGGCTCTGCGGCCGGGGCGACCGCGACCGGCGGGAGCGCTGACGGCCCGGTTCTGACCAAGCCCGTGCGGATTTCGTTCGGGCCGGTGCAGGGTCCGGACGCCGGAGTGCGGAAGGCCGCCGAGGAGCGGCAGTTGCAGCTGACCAAGCCCGCCGGGGCGCTGGGGCGGCTGGAGAAGCTGGCCAACTGGGTCGCCGCGTGCCAGGGTGTGTGCCCGCCCAAGCAGTTCGAGCGGGCTCGGGTGGTGGTCTTCGCGGGCGATCACGGGGTGGCGCAGCACGGGGTGTCGGCGTACCCGAGCGAGGTGACCGGGCAGATGGTCGCCAACTTCCTGAACGGCGGGGCGGCGGTGAATGTGCTGGCGCGCCTGGCCGACGCCACCGTCCGGGTCGAGGACATCGCGGTGGATTCCGATACCGCGCCGGAGATCTCACGGCACAAGGTGCGGCGGTCCAGCGGCTCCATCGATCGTGAGGACGCGCTCACCGAGGCCGAGGTGCAGGCGGCGCTGACGGCGGGCGCGACCATTGCCGACGAGGAAATCGATTCCGGCGCCGACCTTCTCATCGCCGGTGACATGGGCATCGGCAACACCACGCCCGCCACCGTGCTGATCGCGGCCGTCACCGACACCGAGCCGGTGATCGCCGTCGGCCGCGGCACCGGCGTCGACGATGCCGGATGGATCCGCAAGACCGCCGCCGTCCGCGACGCCATGTGGCGCGCCCGCCCGGTGGTCAAGGACCCGGTAGCCCTGCTGCGCACCGCATCCGGCGCGGACTTCGCCGCCATGGCCGGCTTCCTCGCTCGCGCCGCGGCCCGCCGCACCCCGGTCATCCTGGACGGCGTCGTGGTCACCGCCGCCGCCGTGGTCGCCGACCAGCTGGCCCCGGGCGCCCGCGCCTGGTGGGTGGCGGGCCACCGCTCCAGCGAGCCCTCACACACCATCGCCCTCCAGCGCCTCGACCTCGAGCCCCTGGTCGACATGAGCATGCGCCTGGGCGAAGGCTCCGGCGCGGTCGCGGCCCTGCCGCTCCTACGCGCCGCCGTCGCCACCCTCGGCGAAATGGCGACCTTCGACTCCGCCGGAGTCAGCACCGCCGACACGGGCGCCGAAGCCGCCGGTGCGTAGCTACCCACCGTTCACGGCACCGCGTCCCGCTTCGCGAGACGCGGTGCCGCGCAACCAGATTCGCAGCCATGCGGTCGTAGCATCCCTGCCGACTCCCGCGGGCCGCGACCAGCGCGCGTACGGCAGCTCCGCCGCGGTGGTCGGAGCTGCGCAATGGGCAGCGTGGGAACGGTTCCGGGTGATCGCGTGAACGCGGTTCGGCTGGCGGTGTCCTGGTTGACCGTGTTGCCGGTGCGGGGGCCGGACGAGGTGGATCGGGCCGTGGCAGGCCGGGCGATTGCCTGGGCGCCGCTGGTCGGGGTGCTGCTCGGGGGACTGGCCGCTGGATTGTTGTGGGGGCTGGGTGAATTGGGGGCGGCGTGGCCGCTGGCCGGGTTGGTGGCGGTGGCCGGGCTCGCGTTGATCACGCGAGGGATGCACGTCGACGGGCTGGCCGACACGATGGACGGGCTCGGGAGTTATGGGTCGCCGGAGCGGGCCCGGGAGATCATGAAGAGTGGCGGGGCGGGGCCGTTCGGGGTGGCGGCGCTGGTGTTCGTCATTGGGATTCAGGCGGTTTCGCTGGGGGCGCTGGCCGGGGGCGGGCGGTGGCTCGCGGTGGTGGTCGCGGTCGGTGTCGGGCGGGTCGCGGTTGTGCTGGCCGGCCGGAGAGGGATCGAGGCGGCTCCGGGCGCAGGATTCGGGGCGCTGGTGGCGGGGACACAGCATCCCGTCCTGGGTTGTCTCTGGGGTGGGATCGCCTGTCTCGCAGCGGTGTTCGCCACCGCGAACCCGTGGCAGGGGCCACTGGCCGTGGTGGTGGCGCTGGCCGGGACGATGCTGCTGGTGCGGCACTGTGTGCGACGGTTCGGCGGCCTCAACGGTGACGTGCTCGGTGCTGCACTGGAAGTAAGCGTCACGGTCGCTGCCGCAGTGCTGTCGTTCGCCCGCTAGGTGCGGCGGCGGGATTCCTCGCCGCCAACTGCATGGGCTGAAGGTCGGTGCCATCGGCCGGGAATTCGGCAGCCTGCGCCAGGCTCTGGGGAGCGGGACGAAGGTGTCGGTGGGCAGCACCCGCCGGGCCCGGTCGATGAGTCGCACGACACGCCCGGGTCCGGGAAATATTGAGGCGCGCAGTGGATTTGCCGCATTCGTCGCAACCGGATGACAGTTCGCTTGCCCTTCACGATCCGACCGCCCGGTGGCCGCGAATACTTCATGATCGCAACTGCCCTGGGTGGGAATGGAGTCGTGCAATGCTCGGAATCCTGATGCAGCTGGGTGTGCTGGTGTTGTTCGCGGTGGCGGCGGTGGGGGTCTTCCTCGTCGGTGATCGGGTACGGCCGAAGTCGTGGCGGCACAGCGATGATGCCGGGGCGGGGCACATGATGCTGGACATGGTCAATATGTTCTTCGCGGCCATCGTGGCGTTCGTGGTGGTTATCCTGTGGCAGCAGTACGACATCTCCCATGAGCACACGGTGAACGAGAGCAAGGCGCTGGTCAGCGTGTACGAGACCGCCAATGGCATGCCGGCGCAGGATCGAAAGCAGATCCAGTCACTGGTGACCGACTACACCAAGCAGGTGGTCGGCGACGAGTGGAAGGTCATGGACGAGCAGCGGCGGCTGAGCCCGGCCGCGCAAGCGACGCTGGATGATCTGCGCCAGGCGGTGTCCGCCGCGCCCGCTGTCGACGCCGATGCCAAGTCGGCCCAGGACAAGGCCCTCACCGCAGTGGACGCCATCGCGGAGGCTCGCTACGACCGCGGCCTGGATGCCGGATACCGACTGCCTGGATTCCTTTATGTGGCACTGTGGTTCGCGACCGTCATGCTGCTGTTCGGCACGGTCTTCTCCGGCGTGGTGGTCACCAAACGCAGCATCTTCATGACCGGACTCTTCGGCGTGGTGATCGGCGCGGTCATCGTGGCCATCTACCAGCTTGACCAGCCGTTCTCGGGCGGCAACCACGTCGCCAAGGACGCCTACGAACTGGCCCTGGCCCGCTTCCAGCACATCGCCTCGGACCTGCCGGTGGCGAGCGGCGGCAATCCGCGCTGATCTGTTCGACCGAGGAACCCGCACTTGGCTTTCGGAGGCAGCGTGAACGGAACCCGAAGAACAGCACGAGGATTCGTGGCGGCGACTGCGGTACCGCTGACCGCGGCGCTGCTCGCCATCCATCCGAAGGTCGCCGCCGCCGATCCGGGACCACCGGAGCTGCCGTCGATCGGTGAGATCATCAGCGGCAGTGCGGCTCCGGACAGCCGGGCCACCCCGATCGACGCGCCCACCGGGAGCGCGCTCGGACTCGGCACGGGCAACAGCTACACCGGTAGCCAGGGCGTAGCGGGCCAAGGCGGGGCCACCTCCGGCAGCTCGGCCGGAGTGGCGCACAGTCCGGTTGGCGGAGTGCCGCTCGGTACCGGCGCGTCCGGTGGTGCCGACCCCGCAGGCGGAACCGAGCCGCGCACAGCGGATCTCGCAATACCCGGACCGGCCGCGCCGAGCCCGGCCGCCGCCCCGAACACCCTCGGGGGCTTGGCCGGCCTGAACTCGGGCAGTGTGCTCACCGCCTGTGCGGGCAGCGCCGTGGTGGGCAGTGCCGCACTGGGTTTGGGCATTCTGACCGGCAGCGGCATGGGCTCGGGGTTGATCGGCCCCGGCTTCGTGCCCGGGTCCAGTGGGTTGGTCGGCCCGGGCTCGGCCGGAGCGGGCAGCGTGGCGGCGGGCAGCGCGGCCACCGGCAGCGCGCTGCTGACCTGCATGCTCCTGTTGCCGGCGCCCATGGCGCCGGGGCCCGGTATCCCTCTGCAGATCCCGCCCGCCCCGGCCGTGGTACCCGCGGCCGCACCGATACCCGTGCCAGCGCCTGCGGCGATTCCCCCTGCCCCGGTACCGGTTCCGCCGCTGCCGCCCCCACCTCCGCCCGTCGAATACGCCGCTCCCGTCCCGCCCGAGCAACGGCTGCCCCTGACCGCTCTCCAGGTCATGACCGTCATGATCATCACCATCATCGCCGGGGCTCGCGCCCGCCTCGCCCGCGCCCACCGCGGAGCGGTCGCCTAGTGTTCTGCGCCTGGAATCCGTTGCGGCACGACCGGACGTTTGCTCACGCCTCGAGTGAGCAAACGGTCGCGACGGTTATATCTACTCCGCAATCTCGGTTCGTTCGAACCACTCGTACACGGGGAGCCGCCCCTCGGCAGTATCTGTGAACCTTGGGGTGCTTTTGTAATGTTCGTAGCCAGCACGACGCTCGATCTTCACCTCGAAACCGGGCGGCGTGATCGGGACGATTCGCGTGGGCATGTCATCTGGTCCGCCTTCGATGAAACACTTCGCCGACATCATGCGCTCCTTTCGTTGATCGACCAGCTCAGCGGCATTCTATCGGGGCAGCCGAGGCGTTCATTCCTTCAGCAGGTCGGCCATGTAGGCATTCGACTCGGTGACGAAGGCATGCTCGCCTGGTCCGGCGTTATCGCGGAAGGTCCGGGCCTGCTCGACCACGATCTCCTCGCTGTCGGTGGCAAGTTCCTCGATGACCTGGGCGATGAAGTCCTCGACCGGCATCGCCTGCCCCTCGTCGCCGCCGACCAGGCCGGTGGCCACCCACGGCGGCACGATCTCCTGGACCTTGACCCCGGTGTTACGCAGCAGGAATCGCTGGGACAGGGCGTAGGAGTGCAGGGCGGCTTTGGTGGCGGAGTAGACGGCGAACTGAGCGAGCGGGGTGAAGGCGAGCGTGGAGGTGTTGTAGAGGATCGTGGCGTCGGGCTGCCTCTCGAGGTGCTCGATGAAGGCAGACGTGGTGCGGATGGTGCCGAGCAGGTTGGTGGTCACCTGCGCTGTCATTGTGGCCTCGTCCAGCGGGGAGGCGGCATCGTCGGGCAGCATGATGCCGGCGTTGTTGAGCAGGACGTTGAGGTCGGGGTGGGCGTTCAGGACCTGTTCGGCGGCCTTGGTGATGCTGTCCGGGTCGGCGATGTCGAGCTCTACCACCTCGATGCCGGGGTTGGCGGCGGCGACTTGGTCCAGGACGTCGCGTCGGCGGCCGGCGACGATGACGGTGTTGCCGAGGCCGTGCAGGACCTCGGCCAGGCCGCGGCCTATGCCGCTGCCGCCGCCGGTGATCAGGATGGTGTTTCCGGTGAGCTTCATGAGGTGCTCCTTGAGTTCTCAGACCGCGGCCAGGGCCGGGTAGTCGGTGTATCCACGGGCGCCGGAGGCGTAGACGGTGGTCCAATCGATATCGGCGAGCGGGGCTCCGGTGGCGAGCCGGGCGGGCAGGTCGGGGTTGGCGATGAACGGGCGGCCGAAGGCGACCACGTCGGCAAGCCCCGATTCGACCAGGTGTGCGGCTCGCTCGGCACCCAGCTCGACATTGGCGATGAGCGTGCCGTCGAACAGCGGCCGGAAGTGGGCGAACATGCCGTCGCCGCCCAGTCCGTCGAGCGGGGTCGCGGTGAGATCGCGTGTGGCACCATCACCAGCAGGTGTGACAGGCCGTTCAGTGACCCACGAGAAACTGCGGGCCGCCGGCATGGGGATCGCAGGCACGGACTCCGGTTCATGACAGCGCGTCGGGCGGCGGCAAAGGTCTTGCGCCACAAAGTCACACGGTGAGTGCCTCGCTGCTCACAGGGCCAGACTCAACGTGCCGACCAGGATCATCGCTGCGCCGGCGAACCTTCCACTTACATCACCGAATGGGATTGTCTTCTCCAGCAGGACGAAGATGGAGATCGCCGCGGTCCACAAGAGGTTCATCACGCCGCCGACGAACAGCAATCCCATCAGGATCCAGCAGCAGCCCACGCAGTAGGCGCCGAGCCGCAGTCCCATGCGGAAGGCGCCGAGGTTGCCGGTGCGCCAGTAGCGGGACAGAAAGTGCGCTGGGGCCCGGCAGTTCTCCAGACAGGCATTCTTCAACGGGGTGAGCTGATAGATGCCGGCCGCGATCAGCACCGCGGCTCCGAACATCGCGCTTCTGGACACCATCATCGGGGAGAGCAACGCGGCCTGATCGAGAGCATGCTGAGCGATGGTGGCCACGAGACTGAAGATCGTCCACATCGCGATGTAGCCGCTGACGAAGACGAACGTCGGAGCCAGCGGGTTGTGCTGGGCCGCGGCCTTCCGGGCGACCGCGGCGTACAACAGGATCATCGGCGCCGCGGTAGGAACCATCATGGCGACCATCATCACGACCCACATCGCCAATGTCAGACCGAACTGGGTCGCCGTCCACGACTGCACCCCGGTCATGGCGTCCCTCATCACCGCGACCGACTGACCCGTCATGCCGGGTGACCCGGTCGCCATTCGGCGCGCGATCACCACGATGTAAACCCAGGCGGCGAGCGTGATCCCGCCCAGGCCGGCCCATATGGCCAGACTGTCCCGGTGGCGCCGGACCCGCGACGTCAGCGGATGACTCCGTCCTGGTTCATGTGCAGAATGTTGAACTGGCCGTAACTGTCCTTGAAGTCGAGCGCGATTCCCGCTCGGGCTGTGGTGTTGCCGTTACCCATCTCGGCATAGGTGTAGCGGATGCCCTCCGGCATATTGATGCGGATCCTGGCCGGCTTTCCGGTGTAGGGACTGATGATCGGCGTCCCGCGCGACTCGACCAGCCCTTCGATCGTGAGGCTGGCCAGTCGCTGATCGACATCGATCGACAGTTCGATGGGTGCGTAGAGCGTGTCCAGCACGGTCGACATCATGCTGTTGTACACGAAGAAATGCGTCGCTCCGGGGGCGGTCGACTCGCCATGAACGATCTTCCGCAGTGCTTCTCGCTGAGTCGAATCCGCCCGATCGTCGATGACAGCCTGCTGCGTGCCGTTGCCCTCGGCTCCCTCACCCGGCCAGGACATGAGCACCGTCCAGTCCAGGCCGTCGAGATTCGTGTCGTTGAAGTATCCCTCCTCGATGTGGCCGCACATCAACTCCTCGCAGTGCCCATAGGTCGACTTCGCACCGAACTGGCACGGACAGCCCCAATCACAGAGGCAATTCACGAACTCCGTACCGCGAATCATCCAACGGTCAGCCACCGGATTCTCCCCGCCTCTCACACGTAGGGTGCCCCCGACGACGTCGAATTCTGTGGCTTGTGTGGTGGTGATTGCGGTGACGCCGAGGATGTCGGATGCGCGGCATCGGTGGCCTCCAGCCCGGCCGCCGCGCGCTGCCCGGGAGTAATTTATATATCGCATGAATCTACTACCGCGGCGCTCATGGCCAAAGCAGTGTGGTTCGATTCGCACGCGGGATCGACGTCCTCTGGTCGACTTCGACAGTCCGGTGCGCTCGGCCATCGATGTCCGCGACCAGCGCGTGGCGCCCGCCGGGCTGGGCGCATGCCAGAACGATCCGGCACCGCAACGCATACACCTGTGTCGACGTCGCCGCCCGCGCACCCCTTCACCGGTTCGTGCCGCTGCGCCTCGGTCACCGCCGGCTCGGCCTTCTTCGGTCGACCGGTCTTCATGACCCGCGAAACCTACAATTACACAATGGATTTCGGATGCAGAACACTAGCGGGAACCAGTCCGTGAGTCGAAAGTCATTGCCGGAACTTGGCTTCCAGGTCGGTGGTGGTGGCCTGGAGATCAGCCGGGGTGTTGGTCTTGAAAATGCCCTGGAACCCCGCCTCGGCCTTGATCGCCGCCTCCACTTCCGGGTCGTGGTAGATCTGCGTCAGCTGCAAGAACTTCGGGTTGTCCTTGTCGGCGGCCCGCGCGGCGAAGATATTGATGTACTGCTTCAGGTCCGGACGGTTCGGGTCATCGGTGTAGATGATCTGATCATTGGTCAGTCCCGCCTGCCGCGCCCAGGTGTCGTCGACGTAGGCGGCATCCACGCTGTCCAGTGACGCGGCGGTCAGCGTCGGGTCGATGGTGGTGAGCCGGACCTTGGAGGCGGACTTGTCGACGTCCTCGAGCCTCGAATCCCAGGAGCCGCCGTTCTTCAGCACGATGAGCCCGGCGGCGGCCAGGTTCAGCAGTGGCCGCACCTGATTGGCGGGATTGTTGCTCAGGGTGATCTCCCCGCCCTGGGGGATCTCCGACACCGACCTGTGCTTCTTCGAATACAGGCCCAGCGGATAGATCTCTGTGGCCCCGATCGGCACCAGCGTGTCGTTGTTGCGGGCGTTGTAGTTGGCCAGATACCGGATGTGCTGGAACTTGTTGAGGTCGATGCGGCCCTGGGACAGCGCCGGATTCGGCTGGTTGTAGTCGGTGAAATTGGTGAACTCGACCGTGATGCCCGCGGCGGCGGCCTTCTTCTCGAGCACGTCCCAGTGCGGTTGTGAGAGATCGTTCACGCCGATGCGGACCACGTCGCCGTGGTGTTCCGTGCCACAGGCGGCCGTCAGAGCCAGCGCGAACAGGACCGGAATCACCAGGAAACGGCGGTATTTTCGCATTTCAGGCACCGTAGGCGAGCGGTCGTCGCGGCCGGAAGCGTTTGGCTCCCCGGGATCGCAACCATTGCCCGGCGATTGCCCCCACGGTTGCATGGCCGGGTTCGATTTCCACCGGTCACGAAGCAGTACGAGCATGCGGGAGCACGAGTGAAATTCCATCGGGTACTGGCGATCCCGGTCCTGGTAGCAGCCGTCGCGAGCCTCACCCTCACGGCCTGCGGCGGCAGCGGCGACTCCGGCGGCACCACGGTGCGCATCGGCACCACCGAGTCCGATCCGCACTGGGACGTGTTCAAGGACAAGGCCAAGGAACAGGGCATCAACCTGAATATCGTCCACTACTCGGACTACTCGCAGCCCAATACGGCGCTGGCGCAGAAGCAGATCGATGTGAATCTCTTCCAGCATCTCCAGTTCCTGGGGCAGTACAACGTGGCCAACAATCAGGATCTGACGCCGATCGGGGCTACGCAGATCGTGCCCCTGGGCCTGTACTCCAAGAAGCACAGGTCGGTGGCCGAGATCCCGCAGGGCGGGGAGATCGCCATTCCGAACGATCCGACCAATCAGGCGCGGGCGCTGTTCGTCCTGCAGGCGGCCGGACTGCTGAAGATCAACGGGTCCGTCCGCCAGCCGACGCCAGCCGACGTGGACATGGGCGCGTCCAAGGTGAAGGTGACCGCGGTCGACGCGGCGCAGACGGCGCTGTCGCTCGAGTCGGTGGACGGGTCCGTCGTCAACAACACCTACCTGCTACAGTCCGGGATCGACCCGAAATCCGCGCTGTACAAGGATGATCCGGGCAATCCCGGCGCCGAGCCGTACATCAATGCCTTCGTCACCCGGGCCGCTGACAGGGGCAATGTCACCTACCTGAAGCTGGTGGACATCTTCCACAGCCCCGAGGTGCAGAAGTCCGTGCAGGAGGATTCCAAGGGCACCGCGCTCGAAGTGACGAAGAGCGGGCCCGAGCTGGAGCAGATCCTGGCGCGGGTGCAGCAGACCATCCGCGACGCCAAGTGAGCGGCGACGGTGCCGCAACCGGCGAGAATTCAGCCGCGATCGCCGGGAGCTCTGTCGCGGCCGTCGAATTCCGGTCGGTCACCAAGGTTTTCCGGACCGGCAAACAGCGCCACACCGCGCTCGACGGTATCGACCTGTGCATCGAGAAGGGCGAGATCTTCGGTGTGATCGGCTATTCCGGCGCGGGCAAGTCCACGCTGGTTCGGCTGATCAACGCCCTGGAGCAACCCACCGAGGGCACCGTGCTCGTCTCCGGAGACCCCATCACCGGCGTCCCGGAATCGCGGGTGCGGCAGCTGCGCCGCGATATCGGCATGGTGTTCCAGCAGTTCAACCTGTTCCGCTCGCGCACCGCCGCAGGCAATATCGAATACCCGTTGAAGGTGGCGGGCTGGCCACGTGCGCGGCGCAAGGCGCGCGTGGCAGAACTGCTGGATTTCGTAGGACTTTCGGACAAGGCGCGCAGCTACCCGGACCAGTTGTCCGGTGGCCAGAAGCAGCGGGTCGGCATCGCCCGGGCACTGGCCACCTCGCCGTCACTACTGCTCGCCGACGAGGCGACCTCGGCGCTGGACCCGGAGACCACCGGTGAGGTGCTGCGGCTGCTGAAGAAGATCAACCGCGAGCTGGGCGTCACCATCGTGGTCATCACCCACGAAATGGACGTGATCCGCGCGGTGGCAGACCGGGTGGCGGTGCTGGCCGACGGCCGAATCGTGGAGTTGGCCAGCACGTTCGAGGTGTTCTCGGCACCCGCCGCCCTACCCACCCGATCGTTCGTGGAGACGGTCCTGCACAACCGGCCGACCGCCGACGAACTACAGCGGCTGGGGGAGCGGCGCGCCGGCCGACTGGTGACCGTTCGCATCGACGACGAGAACGGGATCGGTCCGGCCCTGGCCGCCGCCGCAGCCGAGGGCGTGAGCTTCGAGATCGTCTTCGGCGGCGTGAGCACCTTGCAGGACAAAACCTTCGGCAGCCTGACCCTCGCCCTGGACGGCCCCGAGGAGGCCGTACGCCTGGTCGCCGACCGCCTCGAGTCGGGGGCGTCCCTTCGCGGGGCAGCGGTGGAGACCGAGAGCGATCGGAGGAGTGCATGACCGGCGCTGCGAGCAATCTGGCTGCCGTGCATACGGATTGGGATCGGCTGCGGCCTGTCCTGGGTGAGGCTGTTGGCACCACGATCTACCTGGTGCTGCTCACGTTCGTTGTCGGGGGCACTATCGGGCTGGCGTTGGGGACGGCGCTCTATACGACGCGGAAGGCTGGGTTGCTGGCGAATGCGCCGGTCAATCTGGTGCTGAACGTGCTGGTGAATGTGGTGCGGCCGATTCCGTTCATCATCTTGCTGGCTGCGCTGGGGCCCGTCACGTTGCAGGTGATCGGGACGACGATCGGCACGGACGCCGCGGCGTTCGTGATGATCGTGGCGGCTTCGGTCGGGATCGCGCGGATTGTCGAGCAGAATCTGGTGACCGTGGATCCGGGGGTGATCGAGGCGGCGCGGTCGATGGGAGCGGGGCCGCTGCGGATCATCCTCACTCTGCTGATTCCGGAAGCGTTGGGGCCCTTGGTGCTCGGGTACACCTTCGTTGTGATCGCCATTGTCGATATGTCGGCCATGGCGGGGACGGTCGGTGGTGGCGGGCTGGGCGACTTCGCGCTGGTGTACGGGTACCAGCGGTTCGACTGGCAGGTCACTTTGGTGGCGACGCTGATCATTATCGCCGGGGTGCAGGGGATTCAGTTCCTCGGCAACTGGCTGGCCCGCCGGGTGCTGCGCCGGTGATGACGCGGGCGGCCCGGCGGGACCTCGGTCAGCTCAGCTTCTCCAGCTTCGGGACCTGCCACTTCCCGTTCAGCACCTCGTCTTCGGGTGCGTACAGCCGCAGGGTGAGGGAGAACGGGCCGGTCTCCGGAATGGGCAGCCAGTGGCCGGCGGGCACGTCCGCGCCGGGATCGGCGCTCTGCACGGCGATCTCGACCGTGCCGTCGGCGGCGGGGGTGAGCGGCACCAGGTGCCCCACCGAGTAGATGCCCGCCGGATTCTGGATCAGGTAGCTCTGCCCGTCATAGGCGGTGAGCGACCAGAACGCGCCGACCGGCGGCAGCTGATCCTTGGCGAAGGTCACCCGGAATCGGTTGCCGCTCTCGGCATTCGCGTCGATGCTCGGGTACACGGCGTCCCGGGGCAGATTCGCGCCCAGACCGACCGCCGCGACCAGCGCGCGCAGCGGGTAGTTCGTGCCGTAGGTGCCGATATCGAGGTCGAAGGTCCAGCCGTTCTGGTGCTGGGCCTTGGGGTCCCGGTAGGCGGCGAGCTGTTTGCGGGCATCGGCGATGGCCGCGGTGAGTACGCCCGCGGGCGCGGTGCTCGCGGTGGCGCCGGCGGTGATGCCGATGGTGGCGAAACGCTTCATGGCGTCGGCGTCTTCGGGTGCGGGCGGGTTGCGGGCCATCACCGCGCACATGCGGGTGAAGAAGGTGGGGCCGTCCATCTGCATTACCATCTGGGCCGGGACGCCGCCGCCCGCGAGCTGGGCGCCCGGGCTGCCCTGCACCGCGTTCGGGTCGGCGCTCCAGACGCTGAGCGGGGCCAGCTTCAGCTGCCGTTGCAGGGCGCGCACGTGCTTGATGTCGTTGTCGCCCTTGTATTCGATGCGGCCGAGCAGCCAGGTGGTGTCGGTGGGCATGGCCAGCCGGGTCATGCCGTCGGGCACCGTGCCCTTCCAGCCCGGCCCGGTGACCAGGTAGGTGTACGGCGGGTTGGGAACCCCGTCCTCGAGCCGCGGGTTCGTACTGGCCGGATCGTGCACCGTATTGGTCCAGGCGTCCAGGAGTTGCATGAGCCAGTACCGGTCGGGTCCGATGGCGGGCACCTGCACCACCATCGGCTCGGCGCTCAGGTCCAGCCAGGCCTGCGAGTAGAGGGTGTCCAGGTTGAGCCGGACCACCTGCTTCTCCTCCGGCGTGGGCGGATCCTGGTGCACGAATTGATTGGCCGGGCCGCCGGTTTCACGGGTGACATCCATGAGGACCAGCGGAAATCCGAAGATGTAGGCATCGGTGGCGACGGCCTTGGGGTCGTTCGAGGCCGCGGTGGTGCTGGTCGCGGTCGAGCCGTTGCCCGACTTGCCGCAGGCGGTCAGGCCGAGGGCGGCCAGCGCGGCGGCACCGAGTCCGATGGCCGTGCGGCGGTTGACGCGCTGGGCGCCGCCAGTGGACGGGAGATCCATTGATACCGAGCCCTTTCCGAGAAGGTGTGGTGGCAAGGAGGACTTCCGGTGATACGAACACCCTATTGCAGTAACACTGCAAGTATGGTGGCTAACCAGTGGTTACCGTACTGCTGCGGCAGCGAAGGAGCACGCAAAATGAGCTCGGCCGATCTGATTTTCACCGGTGGACCGATCGTCACCGTCGATGCGAACCACCCGAATCCCACCCATGTCGCCGTGACCGACGGCCGGATCATCGCCGTCGGCGGGGACGAGGTGCTGGACCGGCGTGGCGGCGGCACCGAGATCGTCGATCTGGGCGGGCGGGCGCTTTTGCCGGGATTCGTTGAGGCGCACACCCATCCGACCCAGGACCAGATGATGTTCACCGACCTGGTCGTCGACATCCGCCCGGTCACCACCTGCCCCGCCGCCGAGGATGTGCTGCGCATCTGGTCGTATAGGTTGTGCGCAAATGGCCGGATAATTCGTGCGCATCTGGTCGCAACCAACCTGAGCATTTGGTCGCAGGTTGCGCGTGCATCTGACCGGATTCTGGACCGCGCTCTGCGTCGAGTAGGCCATGACCCGTGCACTGCTGTATTCGGTTTCCTGCCGACTGCGGATTTGCGCAGTCGGCCGGAACTCATCGAAATGGTTGAACCGCTTGGTATTCCACGAGGCGACAGGGGGAACGCGACAGGGCGTCCTCCGGCTGTAGGGCGCCCTGGTGATGTATGTTACATAGAATAGTTCTAACTTAGATTGAATCTATGTAAGATGAAGTCTCCTATGGACAGGGGGCGTGAATGGAGTTCAGAGGACGGTCGGCGGACCTCGATCTGCTGGGGCGGCAGCTCGAACTTGTGACCGGTGGGGCCGGTGCGACTCGAGGACGCGCTGTGGTTGTGACCGGCCGACGGCGGGTTGGGAAGTCACGCCTGGTGCAGGAGTTCTGCGACCGTTCCGGTCTGCCATATCTCGTCTTCCAGGCAACGCGGGGGCGAAACCCGGCCGCCGAACGAGACGACTTCGCGGCTACCGTGGCACATTCGCCCCTGCCGGGGGCGGAATTGGTCGCGGGGATATCGGCAGGCGATTGGAACCAGGCGTTGCGGACCCTGTCCATCGCATTGCCGGACGCCGCCGCGAGCATTGTCGTGCTCGATGAGGTGCCCTGGTTGGTGGAGCAGGACTCCGAGTTCGAGGGAGCGCTGCAGACGGTCTGGGATCGGCACCTTTCGGCCAAGCCGGTGCTGCTGGTACTGGTTGGCAGCGACATTGCGGTGATGGAAGCGCTGCAGACGCACGGCCGCCCATTTTTCGGGCGGGCAACGAAAATGACCGTTGCGCCACTGCATCTGGCGGATGTGCAGGCCATGACCGAACTCCCGGCGGCCGAGGCACTGGATGCGCTGTTGATCACCGGTGGATTCCCGGAAATCGTTCAGTCGTGGCAGTCAGGCATGAGCCGCGCGGACTTCCTTCGTGAGGTAGCGCTGAATCCGTTGTCGCCGCTGCTGGTGGCCGGCGAGTTGTCGCTGCTGGGTGAGTTTCCCGAGGCGTCGCGTTCGCGTGCCGTGCTGGAGGCGATCGGCAGCGGTGAACGCACCTTCAGTGCCATCGCCTCTGCGGCGGGCAGCTCGGGCGTGCTGCCCGCCGGGACGTTGACGCCATTGCTGAATACTTTGCAGGCCAAGCGAATAGTAGCCGCGGATCTGCCGCTGTCCACGAAGCCGGACACGAAGAACAAGCGCTATCGAATCGCCGATTCCTATCTGCGTTTCTGGCTGGCTTTTCTGCAGCGGGGAATCCCGCTCATCGAGCGTGGCCGGGGCGATCTGGCATTGGAGCGGATCGAGCGCTCGTGGACGACGTGGCGTGGCCGTGCGGTAGAACCGGTGATCCGGGAATCACTGGTGCGCTTGCTGCCCAATGCCCGATGGCCGGAAACCGAAGCGGTGGGGGGCTGGTGGAATCGGCAGAACAATCCCGAGCTCGATTTGATCGGTGCCGATCGCGAACCCATCGCGGGTGCAGTGCATTTCATCGGATCGATCAAATGGCTGGAGGATCGACCATTCGATAGCCACGACTACGATGCCCTCGCACGCGGTGTGCTCGCTGTGCCCGGCGCGCGGTTCGACACTCCTTTGGTGGCGGTCTCGCGCTCCGGAGTGCACGGCGACTTGCCGGTTGCGGCCCACTGGGGGCCGGAAGATCTATTGCGTGCCTGGCAGTGAACAGCTGAGGAATCCGTCCGACAGGCGTCGCGCCGAAAACGTAATGGCCGCACCCCCGATGGGCGTGCGGCCATTACGTGAAGCCTGACTACAGGTTGACCGGGTAGGTCGGTTCCTGGATCTCGGGCTTGATGCGGTTCTCGACGAAGATGCCGTGCCAGATCATGAAGACGATCAGGGTCCACAGGCGGCGGCTGTGGTCGACCGGGCCGGTGCGGTGGGCCTCCAGCATGGCCAGGATGGCCTGCTTGTCGAGGAGGTGGTCGGTGCCGGACTCGGTGATCTGGGCGCGGGCCCAGTCGTAGAGCTCCGGGCCGCGCAGCCAGTGGCGCAGGGGGACCGGGAAGCCGAGCTTGGCGCGGTTGAGGACATGCGGGGGCACGATGTCCGTGAGCGCCTGGCGCAGGGCGTATTTGGTGGTTTCCTTGGTGATCTTCTGGTCGACCGGGATCTTCTCGGCGACCTTGAAGACCTCGGGGTCCAGGAAGGGCACCCGCAGTTCCAGGGAGTTGGCCATGGTCATCTTGTCGGCCTTGACCAGAATGTCGCCGCGCAGCCAGGTGAACAGGTCCAGGTGCTGCATGCGCGCCACCGGATCCCAGTGGTAGCCCTGCATGGCGTAGATGGGGGCGGTCACGTCCCGGTGGGTCCACTCGGGGCGGAATTCCCGCAGCACCGAACGCAATTGGGCGTCGTTGAAGCTGCGGGCGTTGCCGTAGTAGCGCTCCTCCAGGGTGAGCGAGCCGCGGTGCAGCAGGCTCTTGCCGCGGGTGCCCTCCGGAATCCGGTCCGACAGCTTGCCCGCCAGCTTGCGCAGCGGCTTGGGCAGGAACTCGAAGGGCTTGAGCGACAGCGGTTCCCGGTAGATGGTGTAGCCGCCGAACAGCTCGTCGGAGCCCTCGCCCGACAGCACCACCTTGACGTGCTTGCGGGCCTCCTTGGCCACGAAGTACAGCGGCACCAGCGCCGGGTCGGCCACGGGTTCGTCCAGGTACCAGACGATCTCGGGAATGGCGGCCGCGTACTCCTCGGGGGAGACCATGCGGATGTAGTGCTTGGCGCCGATGGCCTCGGCGGTCTCGGCCGCCACGTCGGCCTCGGAGTAGCCCTGCCGCTCGAATGCCGAGGTGAAGGTCAGCAGGTTCGGGTTGTGCCGGATGGCCAGCGCCGCAATGGCGGTGGAATCGATACCGCCGGACAGGAACGCGCCGACGGTCACATCCGCGCGCATGTGCTTGGCGACGGAGTCCTCGAGCGCCTCCGCGATCTCCTGGTACCGCTTGGCCTCGCTGCCCGCGGCGAACTTCTGTACCCGGAACTGCGGGTTGAAGTAGCGGGTCACCCGCGGGGTCTCGCCCGGCTCGACCCAGGCGTAGCAACCGGATTCGAGGCGTCGGACGTCCTTGTGCAGGGTCTCGGCCTCGGGCACGTACTGCAGCACCGTGTAGTGCTCGAGCGCGCGCGGGTCCAGGTCGTCGGAAAGCTCCAGCGCCGGAAGCAGACCCAGCAGGCTCTTCTTCTCGCTGGAGAAGGCGGTGCCGCCGGCGCCGGTGGCGATGAACAGCGGCTTGATGCCGAACGGGTCGCGCGCCAGGAACAGCTTGTTCAGCTGGGTATCCCAGATGGCGAAGGCGAACATGCCGCGCAGCCGGCTCGGGGCCTTGGCGCCCCAGTAGTGGAAGGCGGCCATGATGGCCTCGCCGTCACCCTCGGTACGGAACATCGGCTCATCGCCGAACTCCGCCCCGTGCGCCTCCTTCAGTTCGGCGCGCAGCTCGAGATAGTTGTAGACCTCGCCATTGAAGGTCATGGCGTACCGCTCGGGGTTCTCCGGCGGACCCCAGCGCAGCGGCTGGTGCGAGTGCTCGATATCGATGATCGACAGGCGGTTGAAGCCGAAGATCATGTGCTCGTCGTTCCAGGTGCCGCGCTCGTCGGGGCCGCGATGGCGCTGGCAGTGCAGCGCCTCGTACACCTGTGCCGCGGTGGTTTCGACCGTCCGCCCATCCGGAGTAGTAGCCGTTGTAGCTGTCAGAAATCCGAGCAGACCACACACTGCGCCGAGAACCTCTTTCCGGGGTCTAAGGATTGGGGCGTACCCGCACGGGCACGCTGCACGCGAAACCTACTGCCCGAGTATGCCGTACCGGCGCGGATCATGCTCGGCCCGTATCCAACACCGAAAAGTTCGCAGCCCGCCTCGGTCTGGACTGCGTTCCGTCTCCCCGCGCTCGTAGCGGAAGCCGGAGCGAATGGCTCCATGGACCTGCGCCTTGGCGGAGCGGAGCAGGGAAGACCGAGGTGACAGGGCTGCGAACAGCCGGAGCGAAGCGCAGGCAAGTTGGACAGAGCGTGTCGAATGGGACCCCGTCACAACGGGGGCGGTTCTTTGGTCTACGCTGCGTAGTACTTGGGAAACTCTCAGGGTCGGTTGCGCGTTCGCGCGTATCCTCCCCGAGGTCCAGAACTGTGCTGAAAATGTGTCGCCCGGCGGAAGGGAGTCCGGGCGACGCGGTGTCGGAATGACGACCAGGAAGGCGTTGAGCGTGGCGCACAAGGCGAGCGAGGCGATAGGGGCACGACCCGCCCGGGGTCGGCGGGGCCGCATCCTTCGGCGGGCCGGGCTGGCGGTGTCCTTGGGGATGACCGCGATGCTCGTCTCCGGCTGCTCGATCGACAACCCGTGGCTTCGGTTCGGCTGGCCCTCGGGCATCACGCCGCAGGCCACCCGCATGCGTGAGCTGTGGACCTGGTCCGTGCTCGCCGCCCTCGCGATGGGCGTGCTGGTGTGGGGCCTGACCTTCTGGACCATCGCGTTCCACCGCAAAAAGCCGAACTCCCCGGAGTTCCCGCGGCAGACCGGTTACAACGTGCCGCTGGAGCTGAGCTATACGGCGATCCCGTTCGTGATCATCGCCGTGCTGTTCTACTTCACCGTGGTGGTCCAGAACTACGTCCACGAGAAGGTCGGCAACCCGGACGTCGTGGTCGACGTGACCGCCTTCCAGTGGAACTGGAAGTTCGGCTACCAGAAGGTCGACCTCAAGGACGGCAGCCCGGTCTACGACGGCGTCGACACCGAGCGCCAGGACATGAACCAGGACATCAAGGATCGCTACAAGGAAGCGACCAAGGATGGCCACCCGCAGCCGGGCCCGAACAACGGCCTGCCCGCGAACGACATCTCGTACCTGCACTACGACAAGGTCGAGACCGTCGGCACCTCCAACGAGGTTCCGGTGCTGGTCCTGCCGTCCGGCAAGAACATCGAGTTCCAGCTGGCCGCGGCGGACGTCATCCACTCGTTCTGGGTGCCGGAGTTCCTGTTCAAGCGCGACGTGATGCCGAACCCGAAGCAGAACAACTCGGACAACGTCTTCCAGATCACCAAGATCGAGAAGGAAGGCGCGTTCGTCGGCCGGTGCGCCGAGATGTGCGGCACCTTCCACTCGATGATGAACTTCGAGATCCGCGTGGTGTCCCCGGCGGACTTCCAGAAGTACATGGACGCGCGGATCAAGGATCACAAGACCAACGCCGAGGCGCTGGCCAGCATCGGTCAGTCGCCGGTGGCGACCTCCACCAAGCCGTTCAACACCGACCGCAAGGCGCGCGGTAACGAACTCGCCGACGCCAAGTGAGGATGAACTGACATGAAGGTCGAAGCTCGCATCTTCGAACTGATCACGGTCTTCTTCGTGATCGTGGCCGTCGTGTACGGCTACTTCACCGGCCGCTCGCGCACCGGCGTCGAGTGGGCGGGTACCACCGCCATCGTGCTGTCGGCGGGCCTGGCCCTGATCGTGGCCACCTACTTCCGCTTCGTCGCCCGTCGTCTGGACCTGCGTCCCGAGGACTACGAAGAGGCGGAGATCGTCGACGGCGCCGGCGACCTGGGCTTCTTCTCGCCCGGCTCGTTCTGGCCCATCCTGCTGGCCGGCGCGGGCTCCATCGCCGCCCTCGGCTTCGCGTTCTTCCAGTTCTGGCTGATCGGCCTCGGCGTGATCTGCATCCTGGTCGCCGCCGGCGGCCTGGTGTTCGAGTACCACCTCGGCCCGGAAAAGCACTGACGCAAGTCTCGAAGCGCCCCACTCGGAATCCGGGTGGGGCGCTTTGCTGTTCGGGCATGGGTGGGAATGTGACCGGGGGACAATGGGTTCCGGGCTCGGGTGAATCGAGTCCGGGAGAATTTCGGTCGAGCTCAGATACCCAGGGCGTGCTTGAGTCGGGTGGTCCGCGGGGACATGGAGGCGAGACCCAGGAGGGCTCGGGGGAAGCGGGGCTGGATTTGCGGCGGTCGGGTCCGGATGGCGGTTTCGATCCAGCGGGCGGCCTCGGCGGGGTCCAGGGATGGCTTCTCGGGGAGGTCGGCGGGGGAACCGGAGTCGAGTTCGAAGGCGGGGTACTGGACCGTGGTGACGTGGATGCCGCGGGGGGAGAGTTCGGCGTCGGCGCATTGGCCGAAGGTGGTCCAGGCGGCCTGGGCGCTGGCGTAGGAGGCGAAATTGGGGGCGGCGCCGGAGTCGGCGCTCCAGGGGCCGACATTCACCACGTGGCCGGAGCCGCCGGCCAGCATGGCGGGCAGCAGGCCGAGGGTCAGGCGCAGGGGGCCGAAGTAGTAGGCGGCCATCATGCGCTGGTAGTCGTGGAAGCGGCCCAGGGATTGCAGCACCGGGCGGCGGGTGGGGCGGCCGGTGTTGTTGACCAGGACGTCGACAGTGTCGAACTCGGTGAGCAGCCACTCGACCAGCTGATCCACATCGCCGAGGGCGGAGATGTCGCAGCGGAACCAGTGGGCGCGGCCCCCGGCCCGGATGATGCTGTCGCACTCCTCGACCAGTTGGGAGCCGTTGCGCGCCACCAGGATTACCTCGGCGCCGTGGAAACCCAGTAGTCGCACGGTTTCTCGGCCGATCTCGGAGCAGGCGTCGGTGACGACGATACGTTTGCCCTCGATGGGGCGTTCCCCGGCAAGGGGTCCGGCGGTGCGGGGACGGCGGGCAGCACGGAATTCGATCATGGGACAGGCAACCTTCATCTGAGGATTGAGCATGAACCATGCACCGGCACCCCGCCGACAGTGCCGATACCGCCGCCCCGCCCGACTGCTAACCGATAGCTGGCAGTGCGGCGGAACACATTCTATTCGGTCGGGTCATAACGCCGGGCGCGTTCGGCGAGACAGATCTCGTCGATGGCGGACACGATGTCCCGCAACAGTTCCGAGGGCAGCGCCGCCGGCCGCAAGCGGCAGGTGAAGGTGATGAAGCCGTGGTCCTCGTTGTCGAGTTCGCGCAGGTAGTGGGACCTTACGCCATAGGTCATGGCGGAGATGACGGTGAAGCAGCCGGTGCGTTCACGGTGCCCGGCGAACAGGTCGTGCAGGCCGTGGAAGACCCGGGCGTAGGAGGACAGGGGCGCGAAAACCGAGACGCGATACGCCGGTCCGCGTTCGGAGGAGCTGATGACGGTGTCGGCCAGGTACTCGGCGTCGCGCAGGGTCAGCACCTTCGGAGCGAACATGAGCGCACCGGCGGCGGCATTCCGGACGGGCATACCGGCGCGGCCGCCCGCGGATGCGGCGATGGCGCCCAGCGACTTTCGGGCGCGCGCGCCGACCTCGCGGCGGGCGCGCAGCGAGAGGTTGGGGGTGGTGGGGTGCAGGCTCGACCACTGGCCGAAGCGCACGGTGCCCAGCTGCACGGTGCCGGTGCCGACCGGTCGGGCAACTTTAAGGGGCGCGGTGTCCACCCAGCGGCCCACCTGCAGCATGGCGTCACCCGGCGACTGGATCTCGCGATAGGAGTGCTCCACCCAGGTGTCGAAGTCCAGGAAGCGGTGCGCGTCGGTGGTGAGCCAGGTGCGGTCCTTGTCCACACCGGTGACCTCGAGCGTCAGCGCGGTGATGATCCCGGTGCGCCCGCCGCCGCCCAGGATCCGGCGGAACCGCTCCGCGTGATGGGTGCGCCCGCAGGTGCCGAATCGCCCGTCCTGATCGACGTATTCGAGCTCGGCCACATTGTCGCTGAACATGCCGAAGCGATGCGACGCCGCCGACAGCCCGCCCACCGCCGCGAATCCGCCCGCCGTGATGTCCCGATGGTCGCCGACCACGGGCAGCCCGAGCCCGTGCGCGCCCAGCGTCCGGTCGATGTCGTAGAGCCGCGCCCCCGCCTGCACCCGCACCGTCCCGGCATCGGCGTCCACCACCTGGACCCGGTTCATCTTTCGCATGCTCAGCACGCTGCCCTGATCGGGCAGCGCGAGCTCGTCCTCCGGCCGTTCCCCACCCCGGATGATCAGCGGTTTCGTCGAACGACGTGAATCCCGAACGGTCCGAACCACATCCGCGGTATCGCGGGGCAGAAATTCGTCGGGGTGGGTGGAGACGGGCGTGCTCATGGCGCTACAGCTAACCATAGTCACGCGCATTGTGCTCGTCCTTGGACGGGCGTCCTAGTGAGCACTGCGCGGACACGTCGTGAACAGCGCGTTTTCGGTTGTGGCACACAGGTTCCCTGTGGGTTTGCGGGGAGCTTTTGTCGGCCCCCGCGCGTAGAGTCCGGGCCATGAGTTTCCTGGGCGGGGTGTTCGGTTCGCCACGAAATCGGTTCGGCAAGAAGGTCTTGGAACAGGTGCTCGGCTACGAGGCGGTGGAGACCGCGCATCTCGACACCGAGGCGTTCGAGATCGGGTACCGCTTGAAGAACGGGTACGTGGCCAAGATGAACCTGGGCACGCTCTACCGCCGGTTCGACGGGAAAATCACCGCCGGGCTGTTCCAGGCCGTCGACAGCCTCATTCTGCCGCCGGAGGCGCCGGAGGGCTGGGAGCGGGTGGCGCCCAGACTGCGGCCGGTGCTGCGGCGGGCCGGGTACGGGTCCGGGGCGATACGGGTCGGCGAGCTGGAGGGGCGGGACCTGGTGCTCTCGCGTCCGGCGCTGCCGTTCCTGACCGAGATGGTGGTCATCGATCTGCCCAGCACCGTGCAATTCGTGACAAAGCAGGAACTTTCGAACTGGGGTGTGGACGCCGAGCAGGTCTACGCCGTCGCGCACGCCAATCTCACCGAGCTGGCCATGAACACGTTGGAGGCATTCGAGCCGCCGCAGGGGATGCGGGTGCTGGACTTCGTCGACGACGATGGCGAGAGCTATGTCGGTTCGCTACCGCTGGTGGCCGGGTGGCTCGAGGGCGTGCGGGCCCGAACCGCCACGCGCCCACTGGTTTTCCTGTCCGGGCATCTGGGCATGCTGGTCGTGCTGGGTGCGACGCCCGCAGCCCTGCCGCAACTGCTGGCGCTGGCGGTGGAGCGGCTCGAGGGGGCGTTGCGCCCGCTGTCGGCGGTCCCGTACACCGTCGACGACAACGGCGACGTGATCCCCTTCGAGGTGGCCGCGGACGATCCGGCCCATGGGCTCATCCGCCGCGCACAGGCGCAGCTCGCGGTGGGTGCGTATCACGCGCAGACCGAGCGGTTGCGCGCCGAGGCGGAGCGCGAGGGCGCGATCATGGAACTGCTGCATGTGCGGGCGCCCGACGGCAGCGAGTACACCATGACCTCCTGGACGGACGGGGTCACGAATCTGCTGCCCGCCGCCGATTTCATCTGCTTCGTCACCGGCGGTGGCGATGTCTTCCGCGTCGCCTGGGAGGACGTGTCCGAGCTGGTGGCACTGGAACTCGCCGCCGAGTACGACCCGCCGCGCTATCGCGTGCACGACCATCCGCCCGCCGAGATCATGACCCGCCTGCGCGCACTCGCCAGCTGATTGCGGCGCGTCGCCGGTGTGGCGACGATGTGGCGCGATATCGCCACGACTGTGTCACCTCGGTCGGCTAGGGTCGCGGCGTGGACAGGGCGCAGCTGACAGCGGACATGGCCGACGGGGCGAGACCGGAGTTCCTCTTCTTCTGGGGGCACACCCGCACCCCCGGCCACGATGTCGGCAAGTGGGTGCTCAGCCAGTGGTGGCCGGTCGAATTCAGCGTCGACGGCCAGAACTACGGCAGCGCAGAGCATTTCATGATGGCCGAGAAGGCCCGCCTGTTCGGCGACGAGGACATGCGCACCCGCATCCTGTCCAGCGACACTCCCGCCGACGCCAAGCGCATGGGCCGCGCCATCTCCGGCTTCGACCAGGACACCTGGGAAGCCCATCGCTTCGACATCGTGCTCCGCGCCAGCATCGCCAAATTCGGCCAGCACGACCAGCTCCGCGACTTCCTGCTCGCCACCACCGACAAGGTGCTCGTCGAAGCCGCTCCCCGCGACACCATCTGGGGCATCGGCCTCGGCGCCGACAACCCCTCCGCCTCCGACCCGGCGCGTTGGCGCGGCGAGAACCTCCTCGGCTTCGCCCTCATGGACGCCCGGGACGCTCTGGCCCCGGCCCGCCAGTCCTGACCCTCCCCGCGGTGGGGGAGGATCGGGGGATGGACACGCTGCGGAGTCGTGAGGTGTACGCGAATCGGTGGATCACGCTGCGGGAGGACGTGGTTCGGCAGGCCGACGGGGAGGAGTCGGTGTACGCCTACATCCGGAAAGCGGACTTCGCGATCGTGATTCCCTGGGACGGGGAGCGATTCCACCTGGTCGAGCAGTATCGGTATCCACTGGGGCGCAGGTGCTGGGAGTTCCCGGGCGGGGCGGTGGCGGGGGAGAGCGATCCGATCGCGGTGGCTCGGCAGGAGTTGCGGGAGGAGACGGGGTTGCGAGCGGGCCGGCTGACGGCGCTGGGGAAGGTGGCGCCCGCCCCGGCCACCAGCACGCACTACGGGACCGTGGTGCTGGCCACCGAGCTGACGGCGGGGCCGCACGAGCGGGAGCCCTCCGAGATGGACATGGAGTCCGCCTGGTTCACCCGGGACGAGGTGGAGGCGATGATCCTGGCGGGCGCGATCGTGGATGCCCAGAGTGTGGCCGCGTACTCCCTGCTGTTGCTGCACGAGAGGCGCGGCGGGCTGGTCTAGTCCCGGTCGGCGTGCTCGATGAGGCCCGCGACGACCTCGGGGAAATCTGCGGTGATCCGGGGTCCGATCTCGGGGCCGAGGGTGGCGGCGGCGGGGCCGGTGATCTCGGTGCGGTAGACGACGCGGATGGCGCCGGAGGGCAGGGCGTCGAGCCGGTGCTGGGTCAGCACCTCGAAGCCCTCGCCGAGGAAGACGTCGCTCCAGAGTTCGCCGTCGACGATCTCCACGAAGCGCAGCTCCACGGTGTCACCGTCCGGCGAGGTCATGCGGAAGGTGGTACCGGGCGTGAAAGGCCCGTCCAGCTCGAAGGTTTCGATGCCGGGATTCCATTCGGGCCAGCGGTTCGGGTCGGACCAGCTGCGCCACAGCGCCTCCCGGGGCACGGTGGTCTCGGCGCTGTGTTCGTATTCCCACATGATCTCGTCCTCGATCGAAGTTCAGTCGGATAGACGGTTTATCACATACGAAACCTGAAGATCCGCTGAAGGTGAACCGCGATCCCCCTCGCGTCGTGCCGGGAATGGTGTTCAATCGGCGTCGCGGTCCACGCATCGAAGGGCCGGGGGATTGATCATGGATCGTATTGGTGCACACAACGATACGAAGAGTGATCGATATGCGCGGAAAACTCCGACCGGCACTGATGATGGTCGTCCTGCTCACGGCGGCTCCCCTGGCAACCGGCCTGGCCACCGCTCAGGCCGCACCCCTGGTGAGCGCCCACGCCGTGCCCGCGGCGGGCGTCACCGCGGCCCGCCACCACGATGGCGACCAGGATCAGGACGGGAACGGCGATCAGGACGGATCCGGCGGCGGCCAAGGCGGATTCGGTGATCAGAACGGACCGCGCGACGAGGGTGACTGGTGGTTCGTCCACCACTGCGTCCAGCAGCACGAGTGGTGGCAGCAGCGGTGCCGGCGCGACGGCCCCGACATGTGGCACCGCGGTGACCCGCGGCCGAACGGCAACTGGTAGTCCTCACCATTCGATACGGCCGTACTCCTCCTGTCCGTGACCCCAGATGTAGCCCCAGAAGGTCCCGGTCGGGCCATCGGCGGGCAGCGTCGCGAGGTGGACGCTCGGCTCGGCGCCCTGCTCGACGGTGCGGAAACCGCTGTTGGCGTTGAGATCCGTCGCGGTGTAGCCGGGGTTGGCGGCGTTCACCTTGATGGGGGTGTCCTTCAGTTCGAGCGCGTAGAGGACCGTCACCATGTTCACGGTGGTCTTCGACGAGGTGTACGGGATGGCCGAAACCATTTGGGACATCGGGCTGTTCGGGTCGGTGCGCCCGGCCAGCGAGCCGACCTCGCTGGACACGTTGACGATCCGGGCCGCCTCGGCGCGCCGCAGCAGCGGCAGCAGGGCGTTGGTGACGGCGACCAGTCCGAAGACATTCGTCTCGTACACCTGCCGCAGGGTGGCGAGGGTGCCCGACGACGGCTTGCCGTCACCGTCGAGGCCGCCGCCGATGGCGGCATTGTTGACGAGGATGTCGAGGCGGCCGAAGTCGGCTTCGATCTGGGCCGCGGCCGCGGCGATGGACTGTTCGTCGGCGACGTCGATCAGGATGAAGTGGGCGTCCGCACCTTCGGCCCGCAGTTCTTCGGCGGCGGCCTGCCCGAGTTCGGAGTCCCGCGCGCCGAGCAGGACGGTCATGCCGCGCGCGGCCAACTGTCGGGCGGTCTCGTAGCCGATGCCCTTGTTGGCTCCGGTGATGAATGCGGTGATGGTCATGGGAGAAGCATCACGCCGGGCGGGTTGCGGCGGGAGGCCCAAGTTGTGCCACCCAAAACCGGGACACCGGCCCACACTGGACCCATGGCTGACAGGAGCGAACTCGCGGCCTTTCTACGGGTCCGGCGCAATCGGCTGACGCCCGGTGAGGTCGGGCTGCCGAACGGAATCAACCGTCGCGCGCCGGGGTTGCGCCGCCAGGAGGTGGCGCAGCTGGCCGGGATCTCGGTGGACTACTACATCCGCATCGAGCAGGCCCGCGGCGCGAAACCGTCGCGGCAGGTGCTGGCGGCGCTGGCCCGCGCGCTGATGCTCACCGTGGACGAGCGCGAATATCTGTTCCGGATGGCGGGGGAGTCGCCGCCGGTGACGGCCGGGCCGAACAAGACTGTGCCGCAGGCGGTCCGGTCCATCCTTGACAATCTGGCGGCTCCGGCCTACGTGGTGGACGCGACCTACGAGGTGCTCGCCTGGAACCGGGCTGCCACGCCCTTCGTCGGCGATCTCGACACCGTGCCCGGCCACGAGCGAAATATCATCCGCTGGATGTTCCGGGAGGCCGCCGACCACCCGCAGTGGGCCGACGCCGACACCCGCGACTTCGCCCGCGCTCTCATCGCGGATCTGCGCGCGGCCTGTGCCCGGTATCCGGGGCATCCGGCGCTGGCCGCGCTGGTCACCGAATTGCTGGGGACCTCGAAGCGGTTCGCGGATATGTGGGCCGCCCACGATGTGGAGGTGCGTCGGATCCACCGCAAGCGCATCCGCCATCCGGAGCTGGGGCCGCTGGACTTCCACTGCCAGGTGCTGCACATCTCCGACACCGATCAGCGGGTCATCGTCTACTGCGCGACGCCGCACACCCGGACCGCTGCCGTCTTCCAGTCGCTGGCCGCCGCCACCGACCGCTGAAGCTTCGCCAACATTTGTTGGCCAACAAGTGTTGACATCGCCTCGACCGGGCCGTACCGTCTAAATCAACAGACGTTGGCCAACAAATGTTGGCAGAGCCTCAGGAGTCGTCATGAACACCGTCCCCGCCACCGCCTCGGTCGTCATCGTGGGTGCCGGTCCCGCCGGACTGACTGCGGGCATCGCGCTCGCCGACGCGGGTGTGAACGTGGTGCTGCTCGACAAGCTGGCCGAGGGCGCCAACACCTCCCGGGCGGTCGTCGTCCACGCCCGCACCCTGGAGGTGCTCGAGCAGTTCGGCGTCACCGCGACCCTGCTCGAACGCGGAATCGTGGTGCCGCGCTTCGTGATGCGCGACGGCGACCACGCGCTGGCCCGCATCTCGTTCGACGGGCTGCCCACCGCCTACCCCTACACCGTGATGATCGGTCAGGAATCCACCGAGGCAATCCTGTTGGCGCGTCTCGAGAAGGCGGGCGGGCAGGTGCACCGGCACACCGAGGTCACCGGTGTCGTCCAGGACGCCGACGGTGTCACCGTCTCCTTCACCGACGCCGACGGTGCCGCGAATTCCGTTCGCGCGGACTGGGTCATCGGTGCGGACGGCATGCACAGCCCGGTCCGCGAGGCCGCCGGGATCGGCTTCACCGGCGCCACCTACCCCGAGTCCTTCGTCCTCGCCGATATCCGCATGACCTGGCCGGACCCGCGCGACGAGGTCTCCCTGCACCTGTCGCCCGAGGGTGTCACGGTGGTCGCGCCGCTGCCCGACCCGCAGCCCAACCGTTTCCGCATCGTCGCCACCGTGGCCGATGCCCCCGAACACCAGGATCTGGCCTACGTGCAGGCGCTGGTCGACGCCCGCCGGCCGGGCGCGCACGCGAAGGTCGAGGAGATCATCTGGAGCTCGCGCTTCCGCGTGCACCACCGGGTCGCCGACCACTACCGCGCCGGGCGCATCCTGCTCGCCGGGGACGCCGCGCACGTGCACAGCCCGGCGGGTGGCCAGGGTATGAACACCGGCATCCAGGACGCCGCCATGCTCGGCCGCCTGCTCGCCGCCGTGGTCGCGGGCGCCCCCGAGTCCACCCTCGACGAGTACGAGCAGACCCGTCGCCCGGTGGCGCTGGGCGTGGTCAGCCTCACCGACCGCGTCACCCGCATGGCCACCCTGCGTCCGCTGCCCGCGCGGCTGGTCCGCAACCTCGTCATCAGCACCGCCGCCCGCATCCCGGCCTTCCGCCGCAAACTGGCCTACCAGCTCTCGGAATTGGCCAATCGCTGACTGCCGCAGCATGATTCGGCGGGCCGCACCCCCGGGTGCGGGCCGCCTTTCGGGTGGGATTCGACGATTACGCGGCGTCGATCAGTGGTCGTCGCAGTGATCAGTGGCCGTCCCGGAAGCCGCTGATGTCTCAGCCGCGTAGGGAGGTGGTGACGGTATCGGCCGCGGCGATGGTGGCGTTGGCCAGCTCGCGCAGGCGGGCGGCGGGGAGATTGGTGTCGGGGCAGGAGACGATCGACGCGACGACCGAGCCGTCGGAGGCGAAGATCGGGGCGGCCACCGAGACGACCGCATTGTGGTCGCCGAGTTCGTCGGGGAGATAGTCGATGGTGATGAGGTCGGCGATCATGGCGCTGAGACGATGTCGTAGCGGATCGGTGACGGGGGAATGGCGAAGTGCCCCCAGGGCTTCCAGCATGGGGGCGGACTCGTCGGCGAGGCGTTCGACGGAATAGCCGCGGGCGGCGATGACGTCGAGGACAGCGGTGAGGCGGGGGCGGTGGCGGGGGTCGGCGGCCTGGAGCCAGGTCTCCCGCTCGGATTCCGGTGCCCAGGCGATGAATTCGCGGCAGACCGGCGGGGCGAACGGCATGCGGCGGGCGGGGCGGATCCACGGGACCGACGGGGTGCCGAGCACCTCGGTGATGACGATGGCGTCCTGTTCCCGCTCGGCCAGGAAGATGGGGACGCCATGCGCGTCGGCCAGTGCGTGCATGGGCTCCACGGCCAGGCGGCGCAGCGGAAAAGCGGTGTCGGCTCGCCGCGCCACGGCGAGCAGTCCGAGGCCGAGGCTGTAGTTCCCCTCGGTGTCGCGCACGGTCCAGCCGTCGGTGGTGAGCTGGGTGAGCACGGCGTGTGCGGTGGCCCGGGACATGCCGGTGGTGCGCACGATGCGGGCCAGCGAGAGGCGCTCGCCGGAATGCCGAGACAGCAGCTCGATCGCCTGCACGACCCGGTGGGTCGGCGGCGAGGCGGGCGCGGAACCTGCTCCGGCCGCCGTTTCCGGTTCGGAAGCCACAGGGGCGGTGGTGGATTCGGGCAAGTCGATCCCTGCTGGTGTCGGTCCCGGCGTTGCGGGAGGTTCGGGCCCGATCGTATCGGCCGGGGTATCGGTTATCCGCACCGGAGTGGCCCGGATCCGGTGTGCCCGAGGTCCTCCGACGCGGGGCAATTCGGGCGTGGGTATTGACCGTCGCCCAGGTACCGACCTATCGTCGGTGTCACATTATCGAACAATAGCGTCGAATATTCGACACCGCAAGTGTTGAATGACCGGACGGATCGGATGACGCGGTGAATGGGACGAGAGATGCGCACGGGATATGAGCTGTCGCACCTGAACGCCTTGGAGGCGGAATCGGTGCACATCATCCGGGAGGTGGCGGCCACCTTCGAGCGGCCGGTGCTGCTGTTCTCCGGTGGTAAGGACTCGGCGGTCATGCTGGAGCTGGCGCGGCGGGCGTTCTGGCCCGCGCCACTGCCGTTCCCGTTGCTGCACATCGATACCGGGCGCAATTTCGACGAGGTCATCGACTTCCGGGATCGCACCGTGGCACGGCTGGGAGCCCAACTGCTGGTCGGCAGCGTGCAGGACGATATCGACGCCGGCCGGGTCACCGAACGGCCCGGTGAGACCCGAAACCGGCTGCAGACCACCACCCTGCTGCGCACCATTCGCGAGCACCGCTTCGACGCGGTATTCGGCGGGGCGCGCCGCGACGAGGAGAAGGCGCGCGCCAAGGAGCGGGTGTTCAGCTTCCGCGACGAGTACGGCGCGTGGGAACCGCGGGCCCAGCGCCCCGAGGTGTGGAACCTCTACAACGGTCGGCACCGCAAGGGCGAGCACATCCGGGTGTTCCCGCTGTCGAACTGGACCGAGCTCGATATCTGGGAGTACATCGATCAGGCCGAAGTGGAGCTGCCGTCGTTGTACTACGCGCACCGGCGCACCGTGGTGGCGCGCGACGGAATGCTGCTGGCGGACAACCGATTCCTGGAGTTCGGCCCGGAGGAGAAGCGCTTCGAGGCCACCGTGCGCTTCCGGACCCTCGGCGATGCCGACTGCACCGGTTGCGTGGAATCCACCGCGGCCGACCCCGCCGAGGTGATCGCCGAAACCGCCGCCACCCGGCTGACCGAGCGCGGTGCCACCCGCGCCGACGACCGCATCTCGGAGTCCGGCATGGAAGATCGCAAGCGAGAGGGTTACTTCTGATGCGTCGCAACCTGTTACGACTGGCCACCGCGGGCAGCGTGGACGACGGTAAATCGACCCTCATCGGACGGTTGCTGTTCGACTCCAAGAGCCTGTTCAGCGATCAGCTGGATGCCATCGAGCGCGCGAGCCTTTCACGCGGCGGCGACGGGCCCGACCTGTCGCTGGTGACGGACGGCCTGCGCGCCGAGCGCGAGCAGGGCATCACCATCGATGTCGCCTACCGCTACTTCGCCACGCCGCGAAGGAAATTCATCATCGCCGACACCCCGGGGCACGTGCAGTACACCCGGAACATGGTGACCGGCGCGTCCACGGCCGACCTGGCGCTCATTCTCGTCGACGCGCGCAAGGGCGTCTCCGAGCAGACCCGCCGCCATGCCTTCCTGTCCTCGCTGCTGGGGGTCGGGCACCTGGTGCTGTGTGTGAACAAGATGGACCTGGTCGACTGGTCCGAGCAGCGGTTCGAGGAGATCCGGTCGGAATTCGCGGATTTCGCCACCAAGCTGGATGTCGGCGATCTGAGCTTCATCCCGGTGTCGGCGCTGCACGGCGACAATGTGGTGGATCCGTCCGTGCGCACGGCCGACTGGTACCCGGGCCCGCCGCTGCTGCGGCACCTGGAAGAGGTGCACGTGGCCTCCGACCGCAACCTCATCGACAACCGGCTGCCGGTGCAGTACGTCATCCGGCCGCACGGCGAGAGCCAGCGCAGCTACGCGGGTACCGTCGCGGGCGGCATCTTCAAGCCGGGCGACGAGGTCGTGGTGCTGCCGTCGGGGCGGACCAGCCGGGTCAACCAGATCTGGGGGCCGGGCGGCGGGAAGGTCGACGAAGCCTTCACGGGCATGGCGGTGTCGCTGACCCTGGACGACGAAATCGATATCGGCCGTGGCGATATGCTCGCCCGGCCCGGCAACCAGCCGCATACCGATCGTGAGCTCGACGGCATGGTGTGCTGGTTCTCCGACGACACCGAACTCCGGGCCGGGAACTCCTACTCCATCCGCACCGCCACCCAGACCTCCAAGGTCGAGGTGAGCGAGCTGGACTACCGGCTGGACGTGAACACCCTGCACCGGCAGACGGACGCGGATCGGCTGGGGCTCAACGATATCGGGCGCGTGACGATCAAGAGCCGGCAGTCGCTGCTGTTCGACCCGTACCGGGAGAATCGCGCCACCGGCAGCTTCATCCTCATCGACGAGACCACCAATCAGACGGTGGCCGCGGGCATGATCACCGGACGCTCCACGGGCGCACCGCGGGTCGGGCAGAAGGCCTCGAATGTGGTGTGGCACAGCTCCGCCGTGGAGCGCGCGCAGCGGCTCAGCACCGGCGCGACCGTGTGGCTGACCGGGCTGTCGGGCTCCGGGAAGTCCACCATCGCAGTCGAATTGGAGCGGCAGCTCATCGAATCCGGGCAGCCCGCCTACCTGCTCGACGGCGACAACCTGCGGCACGGGCTGAACAAGAACCTGGGCTTCACCGACGAGGACCGGCGCGAGAACATTCGCCGCGTCGCCGAGGTGGCGGCGCTGTTCGCGGACGCGGGCGTGGTCGCCATCGTGTCGCTCATCAGCCCGTTCCGCGCCGAACGGCGCGAGGCGCGCACGCTGCACGACTCGAGGAACCTGACGTTCCGGGAGATCTTCGTCGACACCCCGCTCGAGGAGTGCGAGCTGCGCGACTCGAAGGGCCTGTACAAGCGGGCCCGCGCCGGGGAGCTGCGCGAATTCACCGGCATCAGTTCGCCGTACGAGCGGCCGGAGTTCGCCGACCTGACCATCACCCCCTCGGCCGGGACGCCGGCCGAGATCGCCCATCGAATTCGAGAGATCCTAGGCAGAAATGTTGAAAAGAATGGCTGATAGCTGATGACAGACATGGAAAAGGCCGAGCTGCCTCTCACCGAACCGTTCCTCGCGGCGGTCGCCGAGGCCGAGAAGCTCATCGCCGCCGCCGATTTCATCCGTGACCCGCACGACCTCGCGGAGGGCTACGACTATCTGCAGGCCGGCATCGCCGCGGTGCTGCAGCTGTCGCGGGCGCACGGCACCTCGCACCCGTACCTCGTGACCGCCACCGGGCCCTACACCAAGATGGGCCTCGACAACCCGGACACGCTGTACTACAGCGCCAATATCGAGCCGAATGCGGAATACCTGCTCACCGGCGTGCGCGGGACCACCGTCGACCTGAGTTTCCAGGTCCTCAAGGGTGATTACACCGCTTCCGATGTACCGAACGGTGACGACGCGTTCGACGACCGGCGGCTGCAGATCAACTCGGACGGCAGCTACCAGCTCCGTTTCGGGCCGCCCAAGGAGAATCCGGAGCCGAACTACTTCGTACTCCCGGAGGGCGCGTCCATGCTGGCCGTGCGCGAGGTGTACGGCGACTGGAACGCCGAGCGCAAGGGCAGCATTCGCATCGAGCGGGTGGACACCATCGGCACCGCGCCGGCCGAAGCGGGTGTGGAACAGCTGCGCAAGCGGTACCGGGCCGCGGGGCGGATGCTGCTGACCAGGGTGCACACCTGGTTCAACTTCCCGAAGTGGTTCTACCTGAACCTGCCGGTCAACACGCTGACCGAGCCTCGGCTCACGCCGGGCGGGCTGAGCACCCAGTACTCCTCCGTCGGGCATTTCGAGCTGGAGGACGACCAGGCGCTCATCATCACCGTACCGAAATCCGATGCGCCGTATCAGGGTTTCCAGCTGGGCAGCCGTTGGTACATCTCCCTGGACTACGTCAACCACCAGACCTCGCTGAATCATCAGCAGGCGCAGGTGGATCCGGACGGGATGATCCGCATGGTCGTCTCGGCGCGGAACCCGGGCGTCGCCAACTGGATCGAGACCACCGGACGCAAGCTCGGCATCCTCCAGTTCCGCTGGCAGCGGGTCGCACGGCCGATGACGCCCGAGGACGGGCCGACCATCGAGCTCGTTCCCTTCGACAAAGTGGCTGAACGACTGCCCAATTTCGAACACAATCGGATCGACGAGGCCGGATGGCGCGAGCGTATCGCCGCTCGCCAGCGCGCCTTCGCGGAAAGGATGCTCGGGTGAGTGTCGACAACCCTCGTAACTCTCAGGGGCAAGCCCCTGAAACCCCGAACCGGCTGAAGACCGGCCTGCTTGCGGGCAAGGTTGTCGTGGTCAGCGGTATCGGACCTGGTCTGGGCCGTTCCATCGCGCTGGAGGCGGCCGCCGCCGGGGCCAAGGTCGTGCTCGCGGCACGCACCGAATCGAAGCTGAAAGAGGTTGCCGAGGAGATCGCGGCCGAGGGCGGCGCGGAAACCCTCTGCGTGCCTACCGATATCACCGACGCGGCGACGGTCGACAACCTGGCCGCCCGGACGCTCGAGACCTTCGGTCGCGTGGATGCCCTGGTGAACAATGCCTTCAAGGTGCCGTCCATGAAGCCGCTGGCGCGCACCGACTTCGAGCAGATCCGCGAGAGCGTGGACCTGACCGTGCTCGGCAATCTCCGCATGACGCAGGCGTTCACCGACGGGCTGGCCGAAACCAAGGGCTCGGTCGTCATGGTCAACTCCATGGTGCTGCGGCACTCCGAACCCCGCTACGGCAGCTACAAGGTCGCCAAGGCGGCCCTGCTGGCCCTGTCGCAGACCCTGGCGACCGAGCTGGGCGAGAAGGGGATTCGCGTCAACAGCGTGCTGCCCGGCTACATCTGGACCGACCAGCTGAAGTGGTACTTCAGCGAGATCGCCAAGAAGTACGGCATCACCGAGGAGCAGGTCTATCAGCAGACCGCGTCCAAGTCCGACCTGAAGCGGCTGCCGCTGCCCGACGAGATCGCCCAGACCATCGTCTTCCTCATGTCGCCGTGGGCCAATGCCATCACCGGGCAGACCATCGACGTCAACTGCGGCGAATACCACGTCTGAGCAAGGAGTTTCACCACTATGAGCGGACGTACCAACGTCGGCACCGTCGAGGATCTACACCACTCGGCGTCCAAAGTCTGCGGCCTCACCGATTTCGGGGCCGACGACTACCTGGAGGCGCTCGGCATGCTGCTGGAGTCCTACCAGCGCGACGCCGGGCTCACCGAGGTGGGCTCCAAGATGAGCCGGTACTTCCTGCGCGGCGCGCTCGTCGCCCGCGCGTTGAGCGAAGCCTCCTGGCAGGCCAACCCGACCTACACCGAAACCCAGGTCACCAGGCCGATTTTCGTGACCGGCCTGCCCCGGACCGGCACCACGGCCCTGCATCGACTGCTTGCCGCCGACCCGCAGCACCAGGCGCTGGAGATGTGGCTCGCGGACTTCCCGCAGCCGCGGCCGCCGCGTGACACCTGGGCCGACAACCCGGTCTATCAGGCCGTGGACAAGGGGTTCGCGCAGCACCGGATCGAGAATCCGGAATTCATGGGCGTGCACTACATGACCGCGGCCGAGGTGGAGGAGTGCTGGCAGCTGTTGCGCCAGACGGTGAAATCCATCTCCTATGAGTCGCTGGCCTATCTGCCGACCTACTCTGGGTGGCTGCGCAAGCAGGACTGGACCGATGCCTATACACGGCACAAGGCGAACCTGCAGCTCATCGGGCTCGGTGACAACCGGCGCTGGGTGTTGAAGAACCCCAGCCACCTGTTCGCGCTGGACGCTCTGATGAAGGTCTATCCGGACGCGCTGATCATTCAGACCCACCGCGACCCGGTCACCATCGTCGGCTCCTCGTGCAGCCTGTCCGAGCAGGCCACCCAGGGCTGGTCCACCACCTTCGTCGGCGAGAAGATCGGTGCATCGCAGCTCGAACTGTGGTCGCGTGGCCTGCGCGAATTCAATACCGCGCGAGCCCGTTACAACCCGGACCAGTTCCTCGACGTCGAGTTCGACGAACTCCGCGCCGACCCCTTCGCCACGGTCGAGAAGATCTACTCCGCGTTCGGACTGGACTACACCGACTCCGCGCGCGGGGCTATGACCGCCCTCGACGAGGAGAGCAAGTCCGGCGACCGCAAGCCGGTCCACAAGTACTCGCTCGCCGACTACGGTCTCACCGAAGACCAGGTCCGAGCCGAATTCCAGCTCTGATCAACCGCTCTCGAACGGCCGGGCGCGCACCTCGCGCGCCCGGCCGTTCGCCGTATTCGGGGGGTCCTCCCTCACGTCGGGTGCGCGACCGGGGAGGTCACGGCGCTCAGTCCGGTGAACAGCACGGTCAATCCGCGCTGCATGATCGCCTCGACCTCAGCGAAATCGGTGGAATCGGCCTTGATGATCCAGTGCGTATAGGCCTGCCGGCTGGTCTGCACCACCAGCTGGGCGGGCAGTTCGCGCAGGAACGGGTCGGTGCCGAGATCGATACGCGCGGCGAGGAATTCGGTGATCGGCAGACGGCCGTTCCAGGCAGACCAGGCTCGCCGCGGCATTCCACTGAATGCTGGTCTGTTCCCAGCTGCTCTTGCGCACCTCGACCAGCGCGGTGCACGCGTGGCAGCGCACCGGGGTCATCGGTGCGCTGCGCAGCCGCTCGTCCTGGCGGATGATCATCGCTCGTCCTCGCCGCTCAGGACGCCGGCGACGCGGCGCGGGCCAGATTGGCCTGCACCTCGGCGGTCCAGGCCTCGGCCGGGCGGGTGGTGTCGAGCTCGAACTCGAATCGATCGACCATCGCTGGTTCGATATCGGCGACGTCGACGTAGAACTGCTGATACCAGCGGCGCAACTGATAGACCGGGCCGTCCTCCTCACAGAGCAGCGGATTGTCGATGCGCGCCTTGCGTTTCCAGATCGCCACGTCCTGCTCGAAACCGAGCTTGACCCAGTCGCCCATCGCGCGGGCGCCGGCCATGGCCTGTTCGGCGTCGAGACCGGCGAGGATTTCGACCATGATGCCGTACTGCAGGACGAAGGAGTTCGCGTCGATCGGGTAGTGGCAGTTGATCAAAACTGTTTTGTGGTCGCCGTTTTCGTAGCGGTAGAGCAGGTCGTCGATCATGAACGAGGGTCCGTAGTATGAGGCAACCGACTCGGTGCCGAGCAGCTTCGGCTCGCCGACCGGTCCCGGCAGATCCGCACGCGCGCCGCTGTCGAAGTACTGGGTCGCCACATGCCCTTCGAACACATTGCGGAAATAGGTGGGCAGCGAGCCGTGCACGTAGAAGAAGTGCGCCATATCGACGACATTGTCGACGATTTCACGGCAGTTGGTGTCGACGACGGTGGTGTACCAGTGCCAATCGGTCCACCCTTCGCTGCCGGCGGCCTCGATGCGGGGAATGGCGACCTCCGGAGGCGGCGGATTGCCCTCGGGGTCGTTCCACACGAACAGCATTCCGTCCTGCTGCAGGGTGGTCCACCCGCGGGTGCGGGCCAGTCGCGGGACGCGGCGGCCGTAGGGAATCTGCTTGCAGCGGCCGTCGCCGCCCCATCGCCAGTCGTGGAACGGGCACGCGATCTCGTCGCCCTTGACTTCGCCGTCGGACAGATCCCCGCCCATGTGCCGGCAGTACGCGTCGAGCACATTCAGCGTGCCGTCCGCCCCGGCGAAGACCACCAGCTTGGTCCCGAACGCCGGGATGGAATGCGGCTTGCCATCGGCGAAATCGCGGACCAGCCCCAGGCAGTGCCAGCCTCGCGCGAAGCGGGCCGGTGCCGGCTCGGCTTCGACCCGGCGGATCTCATCATGCATCGTTGTCATGGGTACCGTCCTCGTTCGGTGTGAATGCGGAACACCAACTCACGGGCCCCGTCATCGGAGCAGGTCCCGCACAGTCCCTGTTATAGCGACGGAAAAACCCATGCCATGCAGAAGATTTCACTGACTGGAAGAGCGGAGAAAACTCGCCCGAGCGGTTTCGGTGACCGGAATTCGGCGTTGCCCTCGGCCGCCGCGCCGATCATGCTGCGGGGTCGCGAATTCCGCTGCGTGGAATATTGCGTCCGCACGCGCGATGCCGGCACCGGCGTCGGGCCGCGGTTGTTTCGACCAGCGCTGCCTCGTGCGAAAGGACCTTCATGACAACATGTTTGGATGACACGGTTGTCTCCCTGACCGGCGCGGGTTCGGGTATCGGTGCCGGGATCACTCGTCGATTCGCGCTGGAAAACCCCGCGGCCGTTGCTGTCACCGATGTCAACTCCGCCGCGGGTCGAGCCATCGCCGACGAAGTCGGAAAGCCGGAGGGCGACGCTCCGCCGGGTCCGGCTCATCGTGCCGATCGCCAGGGGGCGAGGAGGAGTTCGGAGGCTCTGTGGATATCGGAGAGGGCTTGGTCGGGGGTGAGGCGGCCGGCGGTGGTCCAGGTGAGGATGCCGAAGACGCATTGTTCGAGGAGGCGGGCGAGGCGGTGGTCTTCGGGGGTGGGGTTCGGGATGGCGGCGGCGGCGAGGATGCGGTCGGGCATGGCGTAGTCCTGGGCGAGCGGGGTGGCCGGGGCGGGGTCCTCGGCTCGGACTGCGTTCATGGACACCAGCATTGCGCGGGCCAGGCGGGGGTGGCGGAGTAGTTCGCCGATGGCGGTGCTCAGGAATTCGGTGGCGCCGGCGACGGGGTCGGCGGGAGCTTCGGTGGGGCTGGGCATCTCGCGGATCGCGCGGTCCAGGACGCCGGCGAAGAGGTGGTGTTTGGAGGGGTAGTAGCGGTAGAGGGTGCCCAGGGCTACGCCGGCGGTCTGGGCGACCTCGCTCATCTGGACCCGGTCCAGGCCGTGCTCCGCGCCGAGGCGGGCGGCCGCGTGCAGGATCGCGTGCTGGCGCTCCTGCTGGCGGACGGTCGACACGCGACCAGGCGTGCGCGACTCGGGAACTCGTGGCATGACCCCACCCTATGTCGTGAAACTAGAATTCACTCTAGTTTTTCCGGCCGGAAGTTTGTAGAACTGGAGGGTGCCGAGTTCATTCTCACAGGTGAGGAAGTCACGATGAGCGGTGTGGATCCGCAGCGTTATGGGCCGTGGGCGGTCGTCACCGGGGGATCGGAGGGGGTCGGGCGGTCGTTCGCGCTGGAGCTGGCGCGAGCCGGGATCGCCCTACTGCTGGTGGCGCGGCGGGCCGAACCACTCGCCGCGACGGCCGCCGAGTGCCGGGCGCTGGGCGTCCAGGTGCGCACGCTGGCACTGGATTTGACCGCGCCCGGCGCGGTGGGGGAGATCGCGGCGGCGGTGGACGATGTCGAGGTCGGGCTGCTGGTGCTCAATGCAGGCGCGAATACGCACAGTGCACCGTTCGTGGACGGGGATCTGGACGCCTTTCAGCGGGTCATCGATCTGAACGTCACCGTGCCGCTCGGGCTGATCCACCACTTCGGGCGCGCCATGAAAACGTGTGGGCGGGGCGGGATTCTGCTGGTCGGATCGCTCGCGGGGTACCTGGGTTCGCAGCATCACACCGTGTACGGCGGGGTCAAGGCGTTCGGGCGGATCTTCGCCGAGAGCCTGTGGCTGGAGCTCGGCGAATACGGGGTGGATGTGCTCGAACTGGTGCTCGGCGTGACCCGGACACCGGCCATGGAACGGGTCGGGCTCGACTTCACCGTGCCAGGAATGACGGTGTCCGAACCCGATGACGTGGCGCGCGAAGGGCTTTCGCGGCTCGGGCACGGGCCGGTGCACATCATGTCCGGCAACGAGGCGGGAGCCGCCCAGCGCAATGACCCGGACCGGGCCGCCGCGGTGCTGCGCGCCGACAAGGGCATGCGGCGGCTCATGGGTCTGCCGGAACGGGTGGCACGATGAGTATCCGGCTCGGTCTGTCCACGCCGATCGTGGTGCGGGTGCCCGGCGTCGCCTCGCCCTGGGAGGCCGCCGCGGGCCCCGAGGAACTCACCCGGATCGCCAGGGCCGCCGATGAACTCGGCTTCGACCACCTCACCTGCTCCGACCACGTCGGCGTGCCGGCGGCGGCCGCCGTGGTGCGCGGCGCGACCTATTGGGACCCGCTGGCGACCCTGTCGTACCTGGCGGCGCACACCACCCGGATCCGGCTCGCCACCTCGGTGCTCGTGCTCGGCTACCACCATCCGCTGGCGCTGGCCAAGAGCTACGGCACCCTCGACCGGCTCAGCGGCGGCCGGGTGGTGCTCGGGGTCGGAGTGGGCTCTCTCGCAGAGGAATTCGCCCTGCTCGGCGCGGCCTGGGAGGACCGGGGCGCGCGGGCCGATGCGGCGCTGACCCGATTGCGCCGGGCCTGGGGTCGCCGCGATGTCGAAGGCTTCGTGCTGGAGCCGCACGCCACCGCCACCACCGTGCCGATCTGGGTGGGCGGGCGCACTCGCCGATCGCTGCGCCGCGCGGTGTCGCTGGGCACCGGCTGGGTGCCGTTCGGCCTGCACGCAGACCGGATCGCGGACCTGCTCGCCACGGTGACCGTGCCCGACGGTTTCGATGTGGTGCTCTCACCCGGTGTGCCGCTGGATCCGCAAGGGAACGCCGAGGATTCCCTGCGCCGGCTGGCAGCGCTGCGGGCGGCCGGGGCGACCCACCTCACCTGCACGGTCCGGGCCATCGATGCCGCCCACTACTGCGATCAGCTCGCCGCGCTGCGCGATCTGGTCGACCGTAATCTCCTGTAGCAGAAGGATTTCCATGATCGAAGAGCGTCTCGCCGTCCTCGAGGACCGGCTGCGCCGGGTCGAGGACGAGCTCGCCATCACCCGTCTGATCGCCTCCTACGGCCCCCTGGTCGATGCCGGGGCCGCCGAGGCGGTCGCCGAATTGTGGACCGAGGACGGCGAATACGACGTCGAGGGCTGGCACATGCGCAATCGCGGGCAGGTCCGCGACATGGTCGAATCGCAGGCGCACCGATCGCTCATCGCCGCCGGATCGGCGCACTTCCTGGGTCCGGTGTCCGTCACCGTGGACGGGGACACCGCGGCGGCGGTGTGCGAGTCGCTGCTGGTCCGGCGGCGGGACGGCGGATTCTTCGTGTGGCGGGCCGGGGCGAATCACTTCCGCCTGGTCCGCACTTCCGAGGGCTGGCGGATCGCGCAGCGGATCACCCGGGCCCTGGACGGCTCCGAGACCGCCCGAAAACTGCTCACTGCGCCCTGGACCAGCGGAAACATTGCTTCCGAATAGAAATGAGGGTCCCCTAACGACGACGCCGATTCCTCCAGCTATGGTTAGCATCACCTAACGCCGCACCTGGGCGTTTGCTGGAAGGACCTGAAATGAACGGACGCTCGAGCGACATGCCGCCGGTGCGCAAGACCCTGCTGCGCGTGTCGGCACTGGGCGCGGCGCTGGTCATCGCGGCGGCATGCAGCAATACGAAGTCGGCAAGCGACGACGTGAAGGCGCTCGACGGAAACCATTACGCCCAGGTCAATATCGCCTCCAACAAGGCGGACGACAAGGCGCAGTTCACCTTCCCGAACTTCATCAACGCCTGGGGCATCGCGGACCGTCCCAAGGGCGCGGGCGGGCACTTCTGGGTCGGCGCGGGCGGCTACTCCTTCCAGTTCGTCGGTGACACCACCAAGTCGGCGGATGCCAAGTACCAGAAGATGTTCCAGGACCCGCTGAAGGTGGTCACCATCCCGGGCGCGGACTCCATCCCGGACGACGACGGCGACGACAGCGAGGGCAAGACCACCGGCGTCGTCTACAACCCGGCCCTCATCACCTCCGACATCTTCGCGGTGAAGGACCAGCCGGTCAGCTACGACGGCAAGGACGAGAAGCTCACCGGCTCCGCGCGATTCATCTTCGCCACCGACTCCGGCAAGATCTCCGGCTGGACCGAGCAGGGCGCGGGCGGCGCCATCGTGCGCCACGACGGCCCGGCCGTGCTCGAATACGACGGCACCGCCGCGGGCATGAAGTTCAAGGGCATCGCCCTGGACCCGTCCGGCTCCAAGCTGCTCGCCGCCGACTTCGGCAAGGACCCGCAGGTCCGCACCTTCGACAAGGACTGGAAGCTGGTGCCCACCACCGGTTTCGCCAACCCCTTCGCCACCGGTGACGCCATCGACCCGGCCGACGCCTCCAAGGGCAAGAAGCTGAAGGTCGGCGACCCGGCCCCCTTCAACGTCGCCACCATCGGCGACCGCGTCTTCGTCACCTACGCCGTCACCCAGTCCGAGGGCGGCGACCCGAACAAGCTGAAGGCCGGCGAAGAGGACAAGCTCGACAAGGACCAGGAGAAGAACGCCGGCAACAAGGCCAAGAAGGGTCAGGTCGCCGAGTTCGACAAGAACGGCAAGCTGGTTCGCACCCTCGACGCCGACGGCCGCCTCAACGCGCCGTGGGCCGTCACCATCGCCCCGCAGGGCTTCGGCCCGCTGTCGGGCAAGCTGCTGGTCGGCAACTTCGGCGGCGCGGGCCACATCCTGGCCCTCGACGACCAGTCCGGCAAGTTCGTCGACTACCTGCGCGACGCCGACGGCAAGCCCGCCGAGATCGAGGGTCTCTGGGGCCTCATGTTCGGTAACGGTGAGAGCCTCGGCGACGCCGACGCCCTCTACTTCACCGCGGGCCCCAATGACGAGAAGGACGGCCTCTTCGGCAGCCTCCGCCTGAAGTAACCCGCGAAAGCCCCGGGCCCCGAGTCGATTCCGGCTCGGGGCTCACGTTTTTTCCGGGGCCGCTCGTCGCTCGGGTCAGCTCGCGCCGACGCCGAGCGCGGTGAGCAGGACCAGCACCACGGTGACGACGGCGAAGACGCCGTGCCCGCCCACGACCATGACGGGGAAGTGGCGTTCGGCCGGTTGGGACTCCGGGTCACCGGCCGCCCGGGCCCGGTAGACCGGCAGCCAGCGCAGCACCATGAAGAAGCCGAGCAGCGCCACCGGAATCAGCAGCGCGAAGGCGACCCAGGCGACGGCCTTGGTGCCGATCACCAGATAGATGATCCACAGCACCAGCCCGGCCACGGCCAGCAGGAAGTGGCCGAAGATGACGGGCGGGGGCAGATGGCTGGAACTCGGTTGCCGGACACCGCCTTTGGCGATCCAGGTGCCGAGCAGAACGAACCCGCCGGCCGCGGTGAGCAGCCAGGTGATGAGTGCCGCGATGGCCATGATCAACTCCTGTCGAGAGAGGGTGCGGGGGATTCAGCGCTGGAAACCCGTGGCCTGGGTGGTCTCGTCGGCCACCCGGACGCCGTAGCGATAGGCGAGCTTGCCGCCGAGATAACCGGATACGGTCAGGGCCGCGAGAGCCGCCACCGACAGCAGCAGCGGACCCCACGGCACCGCACCGTGCGTGCCCTCGGCTCGCCGCCAGACGAAATCCAGTGCGAAGGCGACGGTCACCGCGAGGTTGAGGCTCAGGTGGACCAGGCCGGTGCGGAAGGCAGGGGTGCCGGCCGGAAGGGCCAGAAAATCCAGGAATCCGACGGTGGCCGCCGCGAGCGCGCCGAGCACGCCGATGGCGATCAGCCACAGTGCGCCGCGCGCCAGAAATTCCGGATCGTCGACCACCTGCGAGGCGAGGTCGAAGATCAGGCTTGCCACCCAGGCCCCGATGGGCACGGTGACCAGGATCGGATGGAACGGATGGCCGTACGGCCCGGCCAGCGCCGCGCTCACCGGGTGCTTGGCCCGGTACGGATCAGGCTCGGCCTGCTGCGGATCAGCGGTCACGACAACCTCCCAACCAGCCTTGAATTTCGGAAATAATTCTTGGCGTAATTACCCGGCCAGGTCAAGGACTACACGCCGGACGAGTACCCAAAGCATTTCGGTCAAAATGATGGGCGCTATTGTGGTCGCGTGACCAGTGCTTCCGCGATCGGTGCCGTCGCCGTCCTCGATGACGACCTGCGGCGCGGCATGTACTGGTACATCCGCCGCGCCCGCCGACCCGTCACCCGCGACGAGGCCGCCGCCGAGGTCGGCATTTCCCGCAAACTCGCCGCCTTCCACCTGGACAAGCTCGTCGACGCCGGCCTACTGCGCGCCCGCTACGAGGCCGTCGGCGCTCCCCGCCGCGTCGGCCGCACCCCCAAGGTCTACGAACCCGCCGAAACCGATGTGCGCGTGAGCATTCCGGAACGCCGCTACGAGGTTCTGGCCGAAATCCTGATGGGCGCGATCCTCGCCGAGGGCGCGGACGAGACCGCCCGCGCCGTCGCCGTCCGCGTCGCCGCCGAGCGCGGCACCGCCCTCGGCGCCGCCGAACGCGACCTCCGCAAACCCGGCCGCCTCGGCCCCGAACGCGCCCTCACCCTCCTCCAAGCCCTCCTGTCCGACCAGGGCTTCGAGCCCGGCCGACCGACCCCGTCGTGCATCCGCCTCCACAACTGCCCCTTCCACCCTCTCGCCGCCTCCGCCCCCGAACTCGTCTGCGCCCTCAACCACGCCTACCTCTCCGGCGTCGTCGACGGTCTGGGTGCGAACACCGTCGAAGCCGTCCTGGCTCCGGCCCCGGGTGAATGCTGCGTCGAACTGCGCCCGGCAGCCGACGGCCGCCCGGACCACCCTTCGCCCGCCCCGGGCTCATCGGTATCCGCTGCCTGAATCAATCCCACAATTGCGCAGCGCAATTCGCACGTCGCATCGCTGGGGGAGATCGGCTATTCCATGGTCTTCCCGATCAGGAACAGCGTGAGGACGATGCCCATCACCACGACCAGTCCGTAGTGGCCGGCCGACCGGCCGTAGTCATAGGTGGAGGCGGCGACGACGATCGTCATGATCAGGAAAAGAAGGCGCTTCACCGCAGACTCCCAAGGCTCGTTCCCAACCGTACGAGCGGTGGATTCGGTTGTGCCACAGCGTAATGGGTGAAGGGCAGTGCAGTGGCAGCGGCCCGCCCGAACAGCCCGAACCGGGCGGGGCGGGACGGGGCGGAGGCGGCGGTCACAGGGAATCCGGGTGCGCGACCGATGAATCCGAGACGGTCGCCCCGTCCTATGGGTAACCGCGCGGCCCACACCAACCCATTCGCAAGGAGCACACCGATGCGCAAGATCACCGCGGGACTGTTCATCTCCCTCGACGGCATCGTCGCCGACCCGCAGGACTGGCACTTCCCCTACTACAACGACGAGATGGGCGAGGCCGTCTCGGCCCGGGTCGCCACCGCCGACACCCTGCTGTTCGGCCGCGTCACCTATGACTCGTTCGCGGGCGCCTGGCCCGAGCGCGAGGCCGCCGGAGCCGAGGATGCGGGTTTTGCGAAGGCGCTCGGTGATCTGCGCAAGATCGTGTTCTCCCGTCGCGAGCTCGACTTCACCTGGCGCAATTCCGAACAGCCCCATGGTGATCTGGTCGCGACCGTGGCCGCCCTCAAGACGGAACCGGGCGGCGACATCTCGCTCAGCGGCTCGACCTCGATCGTGCGCCAGCTGCTGGCGGCCGCGCTCGTCGACGAACTGCACCTGTTCGTGCACCCGATCGCCCTGCGCGGCGACGGCCTGCGGCTCTTCGACGAGGGCACTCCCATCCCGCTGCGGCTGCTGTCGGCCACGCCGTTCAAAACCGGTGTGCTGCACCTGATCTACGGCCCCGCCGATGCTCCCGGGGAAGCCGGTTACGAGGACGCGCGAGCGCACCTCGCCTAATCGGCTTCCGAGCTTCCGGAGCGGGTTCACCGACGGCGGGCCCGCTCCTTCTCGATGGCGTCGAAGCGCAGCTGCAGACCGTCGGTGAAGGCCAACAGCGCCAATTCGAAACTCTCGGAATCGATCTCGTCGGCCTTGGCGCGCAGCAGATGCGCCTGCTCCAGATGCGGGTAGCGGTCGCGATAGACCTGGACGTCGTCGACGAAACCGCGGGAGAACGAGCCCATGGTGGCGCCCATGACCAGGTAGCGGGTGGCCGCGCCGATCATGGTGGCGTCGCGCGGTGGCCAGCCCGCGGAGACCAGGCCGCCGTGGACGGCGTCGGCGACCCGCAGGTTCTCGTCGCGGGTGCCGGGTCCGGCGGCCAGGTAGGCGACGAAGTTGGGATGGCGGACCAGGGCGTCCCGGTAGGAGTGGGCCCATGAGGTGAGCCCGACCCGCCAGCCCTGGTCGAAGGCCGATACGTCGACCCGCGCCATGAGGCCGCCCGCGATGTCGTCGAGCACCGCGTCCTTGGTGGGGTAGTGGGTGTACAGGGAGGCGGCCTGAACACCGAGTTCGGCGGCGAGCTTGCGCATGGACAGCTCTGCGAGACCGTCGCGGTCGATCAGGGTCAGGGCCGCGTCGCGAATCCGTTCGCGGCTCAGCAGCGGCACCTTCGGTCTGGCCATCCGGCTCACCTCCTTCGGTGGAAGACCCCAGTGATCCCCCGGTGGACGTCGAATTTATCACTCGGTCCTTGATTAACCGAACACTGTTAGGATAACTTCGAGTCATAAACCTAACAACGTTTGGTTAGGAGCTATCACAAACATGGACTTCGAACTCGGCGAGTCGCAGCGCGAACTGCGCGATCTGGCCCGGGCCTGGGTCGACAAAGAGGTCGTTCCGCATGCCACCGCCTGGGATCGGGCCGAGGCGGTCGATACCGCGATCGTCGGCAAGCTCGGTGAGATGGGCTTCCTCGGCATCGAGATCCCGGAGGAGTACGGCGGCTCCGGCGGCACGGCCCTGGACTACTGCGTCCTGCTCGAGGAGCTCGGCCGTGGCGACAGCTCGGTGCGCGGCATCGTGTCCGTCTCCCTCGGCCTGGTGGCCAAGTCGATCAAGACCTACGGCACCGAGACCCAGAAGCGGGAGTGGCTGCCACGCCTCTGCGCCGGGCAGTCGCTGGGCTGCTTCGGCCTCACCGAACCCGGCACCGGCTCCGACGCGGGCAGCCTCACCACCAAAGCCGTTGCCGACGGCGACGATTGGCTGCTCTCCGGCACCAAGATGTTCATCACCAATGGCACCTGGGCCGAGGTCGCCATCGTCTTCGCCCGCACCGGCGGCCCCGGCCCCAAGGGCGTGACCGCCTTTCTGGTGCCCACCGACGCCCCCGGCTTCGCGCGCACCGAGATCAAGGGCAAGCTCGGCCTGCGCGGCCAGGCCACCGCCGAACTCGTCCTCGACCAGGTCCGGGTGCCCGACGCCAACCGGCTCGGCGAGCTCGGCCAGGGCTTCAAGATCGCCATGGCCGCCCTGGACAAGGGCCGCATGGGCGTGGCCGCCGGGTGTGTCGGTGTCGCGCGCGGCTGCCTGGAGGCCGCCGTGAAATACGCTCGGGAGCGCGAACAGTTCGGCAAGCCGATCGCCTCCTATCAGCTGGTCCAGGAACTCATCTCCGATATCGCCGTCGATGTCGAGGCGGCGCGGCTGCTCACCTGGCGGGTCGCCGACCTGGTCGGGAAGGGCAAGCCGTTCGGTACCGAGGCCTCGGTCGCGAAGCTGTTCGCCAGCGAGGCCGCGGTGAAGGCCGCCAACAATGCCATCCAGGTGTTCGGCGGGTACGGCTACATCGACGAGTACCCGGTGTCGAAGTACCTGCGCGACGCCCGCGTGCTCACCCTCTACGAGGGCACCAGCCAGATCCAGAAACTGCTCATCGGACGCGCCCTCACCGGCGTGAACGCCTTCCTCTGACAACACTTCTCACGGACAGGGAGAGTCAACTCATGTCGAAAGTCGCAGTCGTGACCGGCGCGGCCCGCGGAATCGGCGCGGGCACCGCCGCCCGCCTGGCCGCCGACGGCTTCGCCGTCGCCATCGTCGATCTCGACGAGGCCGCCTGCAAGGATGCCGTGGACGCCATTGTCGCCCAGGGCGGCAAGGCCATCGCGGTGGGCTGCAATGTCACCGACGAGGCGCAGGTCGCCGCCGCGTTCGAACGCATTGCCGCGGAACTGGGTTCGGTCGACGTGCTGGTCAACAATGCCGGCGTGCTGCGCGACAACCTGCTGTTCAAGATGTCCGTGGACGACTGGGACATCGTCATGTCCGTGCATCTGAAGGGCACCTTCCTGTGCTCGCGGGAGGCGCAGAAGTACATGGTGAAGCAGAAGTCCGGCAAGATCGTGAACACCTCCAGCGTGTCCGCGCTGGGCAGCCGCGGCCAGGCCAACTACTCGGCCGCCAAGATGGGCATCCAGGGCCTCACCCGCACGCTCGCAATGGAATTAGGTCCGTTCGGCATCAACGTCAACGCTGTCGCCCCGGGCTTCATCGTCACCGAGATGACCGATGCCACCGCCGCCCGCGTGGGCGTCTCGCCGGAGGAGTTCCGCGCCGAGGCCGCCAAGATCACGCCGCTGCGCCGGGTCGGCGAGCCCGCCGACATCGCGAACGTCGTCTCCTTCCTGGTCTCCGACGACGCCTCGTTCGTCACCGGCCAGACCATCTACGTCGACGGCGGACGCCGTCTCTGATCACGAAAGCTCGGTCCGCACCGGATGATTCGCTCCCCGGCGCGGGCCGCCTCCACCCGAGAGAGATCTTCACCATGCAGAGAACTGTTTTCGACAACGACCACGACGCCTTCCGCGAGACCGTGCGGGCGTTCATCGAGGCCGAGGTCGTACCCGTCTACGAGGAGTGGTATGCCGCGGGCATCGCGCCGCGCGAGTTCTATTACAAACTGGCCGAGCTCGGGGTCTTCGGCATCGAGGTGCCCGAGGAGTACGGCGGCGCGGGCATCGAATCCTTCAAGTTCCAAGCCATCCTCATGGAGGAAGTCGCCCGTGCCGCAGTGCATCTCGGCGGCTCGGGGGTGCACGTGGGGCTGTGCCTGCCGTACCTGAAGAATCTCGCGACCGAGGAGCAGAAGCAGCGCTGGCTGCCCGGCTTCGTCACCGGCGAGATCATGTTCGCCATCGCCATGACCGAGCCCGGCACCGGCTCAGACCTGGCCGGAATGCGCACCACCGCAAAGCTTTCCGCGGACGGCACGCACTACGTGCTGAACGGGTCCAAGACCTTCATCACCGGTGGCGTGCTCGCCGACCGCGTCATCGTCTGCGCCCGCACCGCCCCGCCCAGCGAAACCGATCGCCGCCACGGCATCTCGCTGTTCGTGGTGGACACCAAGTCCGCGGGCTACAGCGTCGGCCGCAAGCTGGACAAGCTGGGCCTCAAGGTCTCCGACACCGCCGAGCTCAACTTCACCGACGTAAAGGTGCCGGTGGAGGATCTGCTGGGCGAGGAGCACAAGGGTTTCTCCTACCTGGGCCAGAACCTGCCGCAGGAGCGTCTGTCCATCGCCGTCGGCGCCTACGCCCAAGCCAAGGCCGCGATCCGCTTCGCCAAGGAATACACCCAGCAGCGCAACGTGTTCGGACAACCGGTCGCCAGCTTCCAGAACACCAAGTTCGAGCTGGCCGCCTGCCAGGCCGAGGTGGACGCCGCCGAGGCCGTCGTCGACCGCGGTCTCGAGGCACTCGACGCAGGCACCCTGACCCCCGCCGACGCCGCCTCCGCCAAACTGTTCTGCACCGAGGTCGCGCACCGCGTCATCGACCGCTGCCTGCAGCTGCACGGCGGTTACGGCTTCATCAACGAATACCCGGTCGCCCGCCTGTACGCCGACAACCGCGTCAACCGCATCTACGGCGGCACCAGCGAGGTCATGAAGATGATCATCGCCAAGGACATGGGGCTGTAGGCCGAGCCGCCCCGAACGCCGATCCGATCGAACCCGAGGTCCCAATGAACGCGACCCTCTCCCTGGCCAGCATCCTCGCCGAACCGGCGTGGCGGCGACCCGACCACATCGCCCTGATCGAGGGCGAGCAGCGCATCACCTTCCGCGATCTGTGGCGGCAGGCCCGCGAACAGGCCGGTGCGCTCATCGAACTCGGGGTGCGGCCGGGCAACCGGGTCGCGCTCATGGGACCCAATACCGCCGACTTCCCCCGTGCCTACTTCGCCATCCTGGCGGCGGGTGCGACCGTGGTGCCGGTGCACCTGCTGCTCACCGCCGACGAGGCCGAGTACGTGCTGCGCGACAGCGGAGCCACCATCATGCTCTGCCACTCCATGGTCGAGGCTGTCGGCAAGGAGGCCGCCGCCCGCGTCGGCATCGACTGTCTCGACCCGAAAGAACTGTCCGGACAGGCGATTCCGGCGTTCGTTTCACGCAGCCCCCTCGACACCGCCGTGGTGTTCTACACCAGCGGCACCACCGGCCGGCCCAAGGGCGCGGAGCTCAGCCACCTCAATATGGTCATGTGCGCCACCGTGAACGCCTTCGACGCCAATGAGGTCGAGCGCGAGGACATCGCACTCGGCGCGCTGCCGCTGTTCCACGTCTTCGGGCAGACGGTGTCGATGAACTCGCACTGGCGGCTCGGCGCGACCCTGGTGCTCATGCCGAGATTCGATGCCGCACAGGCCATCGAGCTCATGGTCCGGGAGAACGTCAACACCTTCCACGGCGTGCCGACCATGTATCACGGCCTGCTCGAGGCCGCGCAGGGCCGGACCGAACTCCCCGAGCTGCGGCTGTGCATCAGCGGGGGCGCGGCCATGCCGCCGGTCATCATCGAGGAATTCGAGCAGGTGTACGGCGCGCACATCCTCGAGGGCTACGGCCTGTCCGAAACCTCGCCCACCGCAACGGTGAACCAGCCGCTGCTCGGCCCGCAGATCGGCACCGTCGGGCACCCGGTGTGGGGCGTCGACGTCGAGATCGCCGCCGCCGAGGAGCGCGACCGCATCGAACTCCTGCCGACCGGCGCCATCGGTGAGGTCGTGGTGCGCGGCCACAATGTGTTCAGCGGCTACACCGGCAAGCCCGAGGCCACCGCGGAGGCCATGGTGGACGGCTGGTTCCGGACCGGCGACCTCGGCGTCAAGGACGAGCAGGGTTATCTGCGCATCGTGGACCGGATCAAGGAGATGATCATCCGCGGCGGCTTCAATGTGTACCCGACCGAGGTCGAGGCCGCGCTGCTGCGGCACCCGAACATCGCGCAGGTGGCGATCATCGGCGTGCCGGACGAGAACTACGGCGAGGAGATCCTCGCGGTCGTCGTGCCGACCGGACCGCTCACCGCCGAGGACGTCATCGACTACGCGAAAGAGCATGTGGCGCGGTACAAGTACCCGCGCCGCGTCGAGTTCGTCACCGAACTGCCCATGGGGCCCACCCACAAGATCCTCAAGCGCGAACTCCAGCAGCGCTACGCCTAGCGGGAGGAACACAGCATGATCGACTTCAGAGACTTCGACCAGCTGCGCGCCGCCGCCGGCACCGAAATCGGTGTCAGTGACTGGATCACTGTCGACCAGCGGCGCATCGATACCTTCGCCGACGCCACCGACGACCACCAGTGGATCCACGTCGATGCCGCCCGCGCGGCCGCCGGACCCTACGGGCGCACCATCGCCCACGGGTTCCTCACCCTGTCGCTGGTGGTGCCGATGACCGCGCAGGTCATGACCGTCAGCGCCGCGAACATGGCAATCAACTACGGGCTCAACAAGGTTCGGTTCATCAACCCGGTGCTGGTGGACAGCCGCATCCGTGGGCGCCTCACCCTCGACGCCGTCACCGACATCCCCGGCGGCGTGCAGGCCGTGCGGACGGTCACCGTCGAGATCGAGGGCCGGGACAAGCCCGCCTGCGTCGCGGAGAGCATCGCCCGCTACCTCGCCTGAGGCCCGCAGACTAGCTGCGTGGTCCGAACGGCACCGCCGACAGCGGGGCGGCGTCCGGCGTCATGGTTGCCACCACCGAGATCCCGGCCGCCTGGAAATTCATCAGCGCCCGGGCGATATGGTTCGCCGAGGTGATCAGGATCGCCGCGTGCGCGCCGATGGCGTCCATCAGCTGCGCCGAGAACGCCGCGTTCTGGACGGTCGAATTCGCCTTGGTCTCGGCGTGAATGCGGGCGCGGTCGATACCGTGCTCGACCAGCCAGTCCGCCATGGCGTCCGCCTCGGTCACCCCGTTCTGCGGATTGCCGCCCGTCACGATGACCGGGGCCTGCGGCGAGAGCAGGGCCGAGACGTAGCCGGCGTAGAGCCGGGCCATGAGCTCCGGGCGCATCGAGCCGTCGGGCTGCAGACCGTAACCGAGCACCACGATCGCGGTGTCCGGGGTGAACAGTGCGGGCAGATTCAGGCCCGGCAGGTCCATGCCGGGGATATTGAAGGTCTGCAACGCGTTGATGGTCGCCAGCAGGTTCTGGGAGAGCCCGGCGATCGAATCGATCTGCACCGGCTGCGGCGGCGCGTCGGCGTGGGCCGGGGCGGCGGCCGTCGCCAGCGCGATGACGGTCGCACCGGGCAGCAGGGCCTGGATGGCCTTGGTGCGGAACTGATTCGATGTCCTGCGCTGATGGCGGCCGGGCCGGACGCGCCCCAGGTGGGGGCGGACTCCTTGCCACTGACCGTTGGGTGAGATTCTCCGATGTCTGCCTGTGTCGAGCATCGCAACCCCCTAGGTAGCCGGGATGTGACTACCGGTCGGTTCACAATCGTCCGAATCATGATCGCGCCGGATCCACTTCGATGGAGGCGATTTCGCGAAATCAAGATTCACATCGTCGCGAGACAGTGTCCGAACAGCGGAAATATCAAGCCGGACCGGCATTGTCGTGAGGTCGGCGCGATCGGCCAGACCTCCCCGGAAGACGTGACCGGCGTCACATCGCACCCGATGTCACACCCGCGCGGTCCGCGTCGTCAACCTGACGAAGCCAACGAACGACACAGAGAAAAGAGAGAACAATGACCCGCTTCGCCCTGTACGAGAACGAAGTCGCCGCCAAGTTCAACAAGCGCCTCGTCACCGCCGCTCGCGTCGTCGACGAGTCCAGCCTGCCCAAGGCCACCCAGGAACTGGTCAAGATCCGCGCCTCGCAGATCAACGGCTGCGGCATGTGCCTGGACATGCACACCAAGGATGCCGCCCACGCCGGCGAGACGGCGGTCCGCCTGGCCATGGTCGCCGCCTGGAAGGAATCCACCGTCTTCACCGAGCCCGAGCGCGCGGCCCTCGCCCTCACCGACGAGGGCACCCGCCTCGCCGACGGCGGCGGCATCTCCGAGGACACCTGGGCCCTGGTCCGCAAGGAGTACGACGACGAGCAGATCGGCGCACTGATCTCCCTGATCGCCACCATCAATGCCTGGAACCGCCTGAACGTCATCTCCGGCCAGCTGGGCGGCCAGTACGTCCCCGGCCAGTGGTGATCACCCGCCCGCGCCCCGATCACCTTGGGGCGCAAGGGTCACTGGTGCAGTGAGGTCGGCCGGGTGTGGTCCGGCAGCGGTCGAAGGCTCGGTCAGTCCTCGAAGGCGGCGCGATGGGCCGCACACCATTCGGCGAAGGTGCGCGGCGGGCGGCCGAGCAGGGTGGCCACGGTGTCGGTGCGGGCGCCCACGGTGTCGGCGCGCATGAGGGCGAAGCCCGCCACGATCGCCGCGGCCAGCGACGGGGGAGCGCCGTTCGGGTAGCGGGCCGCCACCGCCTCCTCCGGCGTCGCGGTCTCACGAATCTTGATGTCGCGGTCCAGGATTCGGGCGAGGATCGCGACCTGCTCGCCGACGGTCAGGCTCTCCGGGCCGGTGAGGTGATAGGCCGCCCCGGTGTGACCCGGCTCGGTGAGGCAGCGGGCCGCCACCTCGGCGATATCGGCGGGATCGATCGGAGCGAAGCGGCCCGGACCGGAGGGGTCGAGGATCGGGCCGCCCGCCCGCAATGTCGGAATCCACTCCAGGGCATTGGACATGTACCCGCCCGGACGCAGGATCGTGCACGGAATTCCGCTGGCGTGCACCAGATTCTCGCGCTCGTGGTGCCAGCTGCCCATGGCGGGCAGTGGTTCGACCAGCACGTGGGCGGAGGAGATCATGACGATCCGGCCCACCCCCGCCCGCGCGGCGGCGTGCAGCAGGTTGCGGGTGTGGTCCAGCCCGACACCCGGGACCAGCAGGAACAGGCCGGTGACTCCGGTCATGGCCCGGTCCAGGCTCGCCGGATCGTCGAGGTCGCCCCGGCAGGTCTCGGCACGTGCGGGCAGGGTCGCCGCCCGTGCCGGATCACGTACCAGGGCACGGTAGTCGAGGTCGTTGGCGTCGAGAATGCGGGTGAGTTCGCGGCCGATGTTCCCGGTCGCTCCGGTCAGCAGTAGCATGGCATCTCCAGATCGTTAGCCGTCTACTGAAAAACGTTAGACGGCTAACGATTGACGGTCAATACCCGAACCCGACCGGAGGCCCCATGTCTTCCCAAGGCTCGTCCGACTTCCTGGACCTGCACGGCCGCACCTCGAAAGCCTTGCGCGCCTTGGCCGATCGCGATATGCGCCGCCTCGGCCTGCACCTCGGCCAGAATCACGTGCTGGCCGCGCTGTGGGAACAGGACGGCCGGACACCGGGGGAGATGGCGGCCGCGCTGAACGTGACCACGCCGACCGTCGTCAAGATGGCCACCCGCATGGCCGCCGCCGGACTGCTCACCCGCCGCCGCGACGACAAGGACAACCGCCTGGTCCGGCTCTGGCTCACCGACCGTGGCCGCGACCTCCGCGACCCCGTCGAAGCCGACCGGAAGGCCCTGTCCGACAACGTCACCGCCGACCTCACCGACGCCGAACGTCGGCACCTGATGTCGGCGCTGGAAAAGATCCACCGCGCCGCCGCCGACCTCCTCGGCGAACCGCTCGACCACACCGACTCGATCCCGGACTGACCCGGACCCACGCCGTTCGATCCCGGACCGGCGCTGCCGCCCCGGCCATCACCTAGAGTTGGGCACATGATTACCGCGATCGTGTTGATCTCTGCCGAGCCGGATCGGATTCCGGAGACCGCGCAGGAACTGGCCGACATCAAGGGGGTGGCCGAGGTCTATTCGTGCGCGGGGGATGTGGACCTGATCGCCGTGGTCCGGGTGCGCGACCACGAGGAGATCGCCGACGTGGTCACCGGCCGGATCAACAAGACGCCGGGCGTGCTGCGCACGGCCACCCACATCGCGTTCAAGTCCTACTCGCGCGCGGACGTGGAGGCCGGCTTCTCGATCGGCGAATAGCCGCCCGGGTCAGCGAGTCTGAACGGACGCGCCCAGTGCCGTGCCGCTGTGCCCAGGCTCGATGGTGTGCGTGACGCCGCCCTTGCAGCCGGGGAACAGGTACACCCGGGCGCGCAGGGCGGTTTCATTGTCGACATTGAGCCGGTGCGGCACACTGCGGATGGTCACGCAGTCGCCCGGAATGCCGTAGCTGCGGCCGTCCACACTGAGGGCGCCGGGATCGGTGGTCTCGTCGTGAGCCCAGTGAGCGGCGCTCACCGGAATGCCGATGCCCAGGAACACGGCCACCAGGCCGGGTAGCACCACTCCGTATCGCATGTCGAAACTGTAACGCCGACTCGGGGACCGAACGGCAAACACACAGCTGGGTGGCCGGAACTCTCAGGACACTCGGAGGAACTTTTCCATGAGAGGGCAGGAACCCATGTTCGTGAAGGTGTGCGGGCTCACCACCGAGGAACAGATCGACTGGGCCGTCGAGCTCGGCTACTCCGCCATCGGCGTGGTCGGCACGGCCAAGAGCAAGCGGTATGTCGAGCCCGCCCGGGCGCGCGAACTGGCGGCGTACGCGCGCGGCAGGATTCGTTCGTTCGTGGTGGCGTTCGACCGGACCGAGGTAGCGGAGGTGATCGGCGACTTCGACGTCATCCAGCTCTACAACTGGACCGACTTGCCGAACCTGGCCTACTGCTCGGCCGTCGCACCCGCCCCGGAACAGGTCTGCGAATACTTCTTCTACGACGCCAGTACCGGATCGGGCGTCTTCGCCGAATTCCCGGACTGGCTGGAGAAGATACCCGGACAGGTGGTGCTGGCCGGTGGCCTCAGCCCCGACAATGTCGCCGAGGTGATCACGACCCACCGGCCGTTCGGCGTCGACGTCTCCAGCTCGGTCGAAACCGCCCCTGGCATCAAGAGTTTCGATGCCATGAGCCGTTTCAAACAGGCCGTGGACTCCGCGGCCGAACCGGGGGCCTGAAGCCCCCGGGCGTCAGTTCGCGCCGAGCTCGTTGGAGACGGTGACCCAGCGATCCAGCAGGGCCGAGGCCGCACCCGAATCCACGGTCTCGGCCACCCGCTTCAACGCCGCGGCCAGCTTGGTGTGCAGATCATCGTCCACGTCCGCGGCGGACAGGTCGACCGCCACCACCGCGGCCGCCGAATTCAGCAGCACCGCGTCCCGCACCGGGCCCGGGTCGCCGGCGAACATCGTGCGCGCGATCTCCGCGTTCATCGCCGCGTCGCCGCCGCGCAGCGCCGACGGATCCACCCGCTCGATGCCGAGTCTGGTTGGGTCGATGGTGGTTTCGTGCGACCGGCCGCCCGCGACCACCCACACATCGGTGGTGTCGGCGGTGGTGATCTCATCGAGGCCGTCATTGCCGCGGACCACCAGCGCCGAGGCGCCGCGTTCGGCGAATACGCCCGCGATGACCGGCACCAGATCCGGGAAAGCGCAGCCGATCAGGCCCGCGCTGGGCTGGGCCGGATTGGTCAGCGGGCCCAGGATATTGAAGACCGTCGGAATCCCGATCTCACCGCGTGCCTGACTCGCGAACCGCAGCGAGGGATGGAACACCGGCGCAAAGCAGAACCCGATGCCGGTCTGCCGCACGCACTCGGCCACCGATTCCGGTCCGAGCGCGATCTTCACGCCCAGCGCCTCCAGCACGTCCGCGCCGCCGCTCTTGGACGAGGCCGCCCGATTGCCGTGCTTGATCACCGGAATCCCGCTGGCCGCCACCACGATCGAGGACATGGTGGAGATGTTCACGCTGCCCGAGCGGTCGCCGCCGGTGCCGACGATATCCACCGCCGCGCCCTCGAACGGCACCCGCTTCGCATGCGAGAGCATGCCGGTGGCCAGGCCGCTCAGTTCGGTCGGGGTCGGGCCCTTCATCTTCAGGGCCACGCCGAAGGCCGCGATCTGCGCGGAGGTGGCGTTGTCGGAGAAGATCTCGTTCATCGCCCACGCGGCCTCATCCGAGGACAGATCGTTGCCGTCGGTGAGGATGCCGAGAATTTCTCTCCAGCTGCGCGCGCTCATTGCCTTCTCTTCCCGTTTCCGGTCCACGCCGGACACCAGTGTTGTTGGGGCAAGCCTAGTGTGCGGGGCTACTTCTTTCCGCCAGGACCGGCGGCGGGCTGCAGGGCGTCCCAGCCGAGGACATGGCCGTCATAGCGATGGGCGATTCCCGTCATGCGGGAACGCTCCTGGGAGCAGTGCAGGGCGTTGAGCACCTGGACGCGCTGCAACACCAGGTTCGCGGGGTCGGCCGCGTCCACCGAGGCCGTGTCATAGCCGATCTGCGCGGCGATGACTTGCACCTCACCGACCCGGTCGGCGGGAACCCGGAGGTGGTGCCGGAGGACTACCGGATCGTCCGATGTCCACTGCAAAGCCTTGCCCAGGGCCGCCGAACAGGCCTCGGCGTCATCGAAACTCGATGCCACCACCACCAGATCGGGCCGCGACGGGTCCAGTTCCGTTGCCCCGCCGCGTCCGGCTATCCGCCGCCACCACGATTTCACGCTCATGCATCCCTCTCCACAGGGCTCAGCTTCCTCTTACCTGCGCAATCTAGGCTCATCCGGGACACGCCGAGAGCCCTGCGAGTCGCTCGCTCGCGCTGGGCTTTCCGACACGTACGACAAAATTTCGTACCCGCCTACGCCTGTCGTACTACGACAAGTCATACTTACCGGCGTGACGACCGCAGTAGGGACCCCAGGATCGGCCATTACCCAGCGTGTGCATTCGCTGAACCGGCCCAACATGGTCAGCGTCGGTACCATCATCTGGCTGTCGAGCGAGCTGATGTTCTTCGCCGGCCTGTTCGCCATGTACTTCGTTGCTCGCGCGCAGGCGCACGGAAACTGGCCGCCGGAGCCGACCGAGCTGAACATGAAGCTCGCCGTGCCGGTGACCGCGGTGCTGATCGCCTCCTCCTTCACATGCCAGATGGGCGTGTTCGCGGCGGAGAAGGGTGACGTCTTCGGCCTGCGCCGCTGGTACCTGCTGACCTTCCTGATGGGTGCGTTCTTCGTCGCTGGCCAGGCCACCGAGTACCACGCCCTGTACTCGGAGGGCACCTCGATCTCCAGCAGCGTGTACGGCTCGGTGTTCTTCATCACCACGGGCTTCCACGGTCTGCACGTCATCGGCGGTCTCATCGCGTTCGTGTTCCTGCTGATCCGCACCAAGCTCAGCAAGTTCACCCCGGCGCAGGCCACGGCGGCGATCGTCGTCTCCTACTACTGGCACTTCGTCGACATCGTCTGGATCGGCCTCTTCGCCACGATCTACTTCGTCCGCTAGCACCGGACGCGCCGAGGCCCAGCCCGCGTCGGCGACCCAAAAACTTGTACAAGTCGGTTCCGTCTACTCCAAAGGGACACAGATGAGTTCATCTCCCCCGTCAGCGCCAGATCCCGAGGGGATCGGCCAGGCCACCAAGATCCGCAAGCAGCGCCGGATGCGCCGGAAGCTGGCTGGCGGTCTGGTCCTCCTGATGGGCCTCGTCGGAGCCGGCTTCGCGGCGTCGGCCCTGACCCCGCAGGCTCAGGTCGCCACCGCGAAAGAGGACCAGTCCGCGCTGATCCGCGAGGGCAAGCAGATCTACGACACCTCCTGCGTCACCTGCCACGGTGCCAACCTCCAGGGTGTCCAGGATCGCGGCCCCAGCCTGATCGGCGTCGGTGAGGCCGCGGTCTACTTCCAGGTTTCCACCGGTCGTATGCCCGCCGCCCGCAATGAGGCGCAGATCGTGCGCAAGCCCCCGAAGTTCGACGCGCACCAGACCGACGCGCTCGGCGCGTACGTCCAGTCCCAGGGCGGCGGTCCGACCGTGTTGCGCGACAGCAACGGCGAGATCGCGCAGGAGTCCATCGTCGAGGACCGCGACCTCGGCCGCGGTGGCGAGCTGTTCCGTATGAACTGCGCCTCCTGCCACAACTTCACCGGCAAGGGTGGCGCGCTGTCGTCCGGCAAGTTCGCGCCGCCGCTGGAGGCGGCCACTGAGCAGCAGCTCTACCTGGCCATGCTCACCGGCCCGCAGAACATGCCCAAGTTCTCCGACCGGCAGCTGACGCCGGACGAGAAGAAGGACATCGTCGCCTACATCAAGGACCGCATGGACACCCCGTCCGAGGGCGGCTACGGCCTCGGCGGCTTCGGTCCCGCGACCGAGGGCCTGGCCATCTGGGTCGTCGGCATCGTGGTCCTGGTCGGCTCCGCGATGTGGATCGGTTCCCGGTCATGACCGCGTCAGGCCCGGGGGCGGCAGCGAAGCGTAACCATGGAGGGCCCGCGGCCATGACCGATCGGACACAGCCATGAGTGAACAGGAGCGAAACAGCATGGGGGACAACCCCACCGAACCCACTGATGAGCAGCTCGACGCCATGTCGCGGGACGAGCTGGTCAAGCTCGGCACCGAGCTGGACGGCGTCGACGTCGCCTACCGCGCCCCGCGCTGGCCGGTCCCGGGTACCCGGGCCGAGAAGCGCGCCGAGCGCCGGGTGGCGCTCTGGTTCGGCATCTCCGCGCTCGCGGGTGCCGCGCTGATCGGTGTCTTCCTGTTCTGGCCCTGGGAGTACAAGGGCCGTCACCAGGACGGCAACGGCATGTACACGCTGACCACCCCGCTCTACGGCCTCACCCTCGGCATCGCCGTGCTGGCCGTCGGCGTCGCGGTGGTGCTGATCCGCAAGCACTTCGTCCCCGCCGAGATCTCCATCCAGGACCGCCACGACGGCGCGTCCAAGGAGGTCGACCGGCGCACCCTGGTCGCGCAGCTGCAGGACGCCGCCGAGACCTCGACCCTGGGCCGCCGCAAGCTCATCACCCGCACCGCGGGCCTGGGCGTGGGCGTCATGGGCGTCGGCGCGCTGCTCGTCTTCGTCGGCGGCATGATCAAGAACCCGTGGGCCAAGCGCGACAAGTCGCCGCTGTGGGTCTCGGGCTGGACCCCGGACTACCCGGGCGAGACCATCTACCTGCGTCGCGACACCGGCCGCCCCGAGGACATCGTCCTGGTCAAGCCGGAGGATCTGGACGCCGGCGCCATGGAGACCGTCTTCCCCTGGAAGGAATCCTGGCGCGGTGACGAGCACGCGACCCTGCAGTCGCTGCGTGGAATCCGCAACGCGGTCATGCTGATTCGCCTGCGCACCCACGATGCCGAGCACGCCATCAAGCGCAAGGGCCAGGAGAGCTTCAACTTCGGCGACTACTTCGCCTACTCGAAGATCTGCACCCACCTCGGCTGCCCCACCTCGCTGTTCGAGCAGCAGACCAACCGAATCCTGTGCCCCTGCCACCAGTCGCAGTTCTCCGCGACCGAGTGGGGTAAGCCGGTCTTCGGTCCCGCCGCGCGTGCGCTGCCGCAGCTGCCGATCACCGTCAACGCCGATGGCTACCTGGTCGCCCAGCACGACTTCATCGAGCCCCTCGGCCCGGCCTACTGGGAGCGTCGTTCATGAGCCCTAGCAAAGTGGCCGTCCAGGCCAACGAGATCGACGAGCGCTACCGCCTCGCGGCGTTCGCCAAGCGATCGATCAACAAGGTCTTCCCGACCCACTGGTCGTTCCTGCTCGGTGAGATCGCGCTGTACGCGTTCATCATCCTGCTGCTGTCGGGTATCTACCTGACGCTGTACTTCGACCCGTCCATGTCGGAGACCGTCTACCAGGGCGCCTACCAGCCCCTGCGCGGTGTCACCATGTCGCGGGCCTACGAGACCGCGCTGAACATCTCCTTCGAGGTGCGCGGCGGTCTGTTCGTGCGCCAGGTGCACCACTGGGCGGCGCTGCTGTTCGCGTCGTCGATCATCATCCACCTGTTCCGCATCTTCTTCACCGGCGCTTTCCGCAAGCCGCGTGAGGCCAACTGGGTGATCGGCTCGCTGCTGCTCATCCTGGCCATGTTCGAGGGCTTCTTCGGCTACTCGATCCCGGACGACCTGCTGTCCGGCACCGGTCTGCGCGCCGCCTTCGGTGGTATCACCATGGGCATCCCGGTCATCGGCACCTGGATGCACTGGCTGATCTTCGGCGGTGACTTCCCGGGCACCATCATCATTCCGCGTCTGTACATCGCGCACGTGCTGCTGCTGCCGGGCATCATCCTGGCGCTCATCGCCGCGCACGTCGCGCTGGTGTGGTACCAGAAGCACACCCAGTTCCCCGGACCGGGCCGCACCGAGAAGAACGTCGTCGGCGCCCGCATCATCCCGGTGTTCGCCGCCGACCAGGGCGCGTTCTTCGCCTTCACCCTGGGCGTCGTCGCCATCATGGGTGGCGTCTTCCAGATCAACCCGATCTGGAACCTGGGTCCCTACAACCCGTCTCAGGTCTCCGCGGGTTCGCAGCCGGACTTCTACATGATGTGGACCGACGGCATGGCGCGTCTCATGCCGCCGTGGGAGCTGTACCTGGGCCGCTACACGGTCCCGGCGCCGTTCTGGGTCGCGCTGATCATGGGTGCGGTGTTCGGCGTGCTGATCGCCTACCCGTGGATCGAGAAGCGCCTCACCGGCGACACCGCCCGCCACAACCTGCTGCAGCGTCCGCGCGACGTGCCGGTCCGCACCGCCATCGGTGCCATGGCCATCGCGTTCTACCTGGTGCTGACCCTGGCCTGTGTGAACGACATCCTCGCGCTGAAGTTCAACATCTCGCTGAACGCCACCACCTGGTTCTTCCGCATCGCCCTGCTGCTGGCCCCGCCGATCGCGTACTTCGTCGCGTACCGGTTCTGCATCGGCCTGCAGCGCAGCGACCGCGCGGTGCTCGAGCACGGCGTGGAAACCGGTGTCATCAAGCGGCTTCCGCACGGTGAGTACATCGAGGTGCACCAGCCGCTGGGCCCGGTCGACTCGCACGGCCACCCGATCCCGCTGGAGTACCAGGGCGCCCCGGTGCCCAAGAAGATGGCCAAGCTGGGATCCGCGGGCAAGCCCGGCACCGGTTCCTTCCTGCGCGCCGACCCGGCGTCGGAGCAGGCGGACCTGGTCGCCGTCGCCCACGAGGAAGAGCACAAGATGCTCGAGGTGCTGGAGGACGCGCAGAACGCCGCCGCCGGCAAGCACGATCACTGATCGTCGCCGTCACACGGGAAGGCCCCGAGTCGAATTCGACTCGGGGCCTTCCCCGTTCCCGGGACTCGGCGGAACGGATGACAAGGTGACCGGGACCTGTTAGCTTCCGGACTATGGCTGTCCAGCCGGATCGACGGGCGGTCGCCCGGCCCGCGGTGGCGACCCGCTATGCGGTGGAGACCGGTCGGGCACAGGGGATTCCGGCCTCGGCATGCCTGGCCGGAACGGGACTGCGCGGCAGCGACCTGGAAGAACCGGGCGCGCAGGTGCGGTCGGGCCAGGAACTGCGTGTCATCCGGAATCTGATCGCGCACGGGGGAGACCCGGCCGAACTGGGGGCGGCGACCGGGAGTCGGTACGCGCTCCCCGGCGCGGGGATCGTGGGCTACGCCATGGTGACGAGTCCGACCGTGCGGGACGCGATCCGGCTGCTGCCCCGGTACTTCGCGGTGACCTCGGTCCGCTTCGGGCCGTCGTTCACCGAGACCGCGGCGGGGCTCGCGGTCGCAGCCGGCGACGGGGAGGTACGCGGCGAGGTGCGGGCCTTCCTGCTCTCCCGCGACCTGACCGCCGCCCGCACGCTGGTCTCGGCGCTGATGCCGGCCACCGGCATCCCGCTCGCCCTCGAATTCGGGCCGGGCCGAGGCGGGTTCACCGTCCCGCCCGAGGCGCTCGATCGGCCCGCCCGGCCGCCGGACGCGCATACCGGCGCGCTGTGCATCCAGCAGTGCGAGCTGGCGCTGGATCGGCGTCATCGGTACACCGGCGCGGCGTCCCGGGTCCGCCGGGTGCTGCTGCGGACGCCCGCGGCCGCGCCGTCGCTCGCCGATGTGGCCCGGGAACTGTCGCTGTCCGAGCGGGGCCTGCACCGCCGACTCGCCGACCAGCACATCAGCTTTCGCGGCCTGGTCGATCAGATCCGGCAGCTGCTCGCCGCCGAACTACTCGAGCTGGGGCTGACCGCCGGGACCGTCGCCCGCATGGTCGGCTCGCCCGCCCATGCCGTTTTCGGTCCCGGCCACCCGCGGCGACCGGGCGCCCAACCCGGCCGCACCCACGACATCCCGCGCTGACTGTCGGTACCGATTTCCCACGGTTGCGGGAGGCGCCGACGTCCAATGCTTGCCGGTGTCGCTGACATCTCGCGCCGGCGATCGGTGTCCACGGCCTGCGCTTGCGGTCGGCGCCGGCCTTCCGCGCCGCCGGCTAAGCCTGCGGCCCAGCCGGATTCGGCCTGGTCCACACCAGCGAGAATCGCCACAGCACGTGCCGGCGATAGCGCACGCCCGGCAGGATCTCGGCTGCCATCCGACGGGTCTCGGCATAGGTCTGCGGCGGCGGCCACACCACCGGCGACGGGTGCGCCCACTGCGCCCGGACCAGCCGATCCTTGAAGCTGGTGAACAGGGCGGCGGCCTCCCATGGCAGATCCGCGGGAAAATCGTTGCGCGCCATGCCCACGACGGCGAGGGTCCCGCCGGGGCGCAGCAGGTCCCGCATCCGGGTGAGGGCGCTGACGGTGTCCATGTGGTGCAGGGCCGCGATGGACACGATGCCGTCGAACGATTCCGGCTCGAAGGGATACTCGAGGAAATCGGCCCGGAGATAGGTGATGTCGTCCACGGCGGACTGGTCCCGGGCCAGCTCGATACTCCGCGAATCGGGATCGATGCCGGTCACCGCGGCGCCGCCGCGCCGAATCCGCCTGGCCAGCATGCCTTCCCCGCATCCGACATCCAGCACATCCCGCGCGCCCCCGACCGCGGCGGCCAGCAGCGAGTGATACTCGATGTTGTGGTTCCAGCGCTCGGCATCGGGAACATACATTCCGCCATTCTGGCAGGCGCGAGCCACATCACACCGGTGTCGACTGCTCCGGGTTGGAGATCCGGGCAGCGGCTTCGGCGCGGGTGACCCAGTCGAGCCAGGCGCCGGCGCCGAGGCGGGGTTCGCCGTAGCCGTCGGTGGTGCGGACGATGCGGGTGCCGGGCTGTTCGAGCCAGCGGACCAGCAGGCCCGCCTCCTCCGGAAGTGCCCCGCGCAGTGGGGGATAGGCGGGGTCGTCGTCCGGGCTGGGGAGACGGGGCGGGATGACGGTTTCGGCGGCGGCCGCCAGGCGGTCCACCACCGCCATGGGGGAGATGCCGCGCACGGCGGTGCCCGCGGCGGCCAGGCGGGCGTGGCGGATGATCGCGAACTCCCAGCCACCCGCACCGTCGGGGCGGGCAGCTATCAGTTCCGGGATGGCCGCGAGGGCGGCCAGGCGCTGGGTGCGGCGCAGGGCGCGGATCACCGTCACGGTGCGATCCCGCAGCCGGGCTGCGGCCTCGAAATGTTCTGCGGTGGAGAGGCTTTCGAGCCGCTCGGCAATCGCGTGCAGCAGGGCGTCGTCGGCGCCGGCGAACAGGGCGCGGACGGCGGCCGGAGCTCGCTGGTACTCCTCTATATATAGGGGGCTGCTGTGGGCGCTCGCGGGGCAACCGCCGACCACGGCCGGCGGGCAATCATGGCGACCGGTGCGCGGGATGCGGGTGGCGCAGGTGCGCAGGCCCGCCTGCTCGGCGACGGTGGCGGCGATCTCCAGAGCATCGGCGCGAGAGGTGAACGGGCCCAGCGCGTCCCGGGCCGGAGTGCGCGAGACCGCGAAACGGGGGAACGGCTCGTCGGTCAGCGTCAGCCACCAGGCACGCTGCGGGAACTTCGATCGCCGGTTGTAGGGCGGAGTGTGGGCGAGCAGCAGCCGCAGCTCCCGCACCCCGGCCTCGAGACCGTGCGCGCACTCGACATGGTCGACCCGGGTGGCCAGCTGCACCATCTCGCGCATGCGCGGGCGGGTGTCGGAACCGGTGAAGTAGGTGCGGACGCGGCGGCGCAGATTCACCGCCGTCCCTATATAGAGGACCTCGTCCGACGGACCCCGGAACAGGTACACCCCCGGCGTGGCCGGAAGATCCGCTGCCATCACACGTTTCGCGCGCTGGCGGCGCGTCACCTCGGGTAGATAGTCGAGCAGTTCGGTGAGACTCTGCACGCCCTGATTGCCCACCCGGGCGATGAGGGCGTGCAGCACGTCCACCGTTGCGCGGGCGTCGTCGAGGGCGCGGTGCGTGGGCCGGGTCTCAGCGCCCAGCAGCTGTGCCAGGTACCAGAGCTTGGCCGAGGGCGCCTCGTCCTTGCCGAGCACCCGCCGCGCCAGCTGGACCGTGCACAGCGTTTGGAAAGCGGGCCAGGGCAATTCGCACCGGGCCGCGGCGGCCTTCAGGAATCCGGTATCGAAGCGGGCATTGTGGGCGACCAGCACCGCACCGCGCGCGAACTCCAGAAACCCGGGCAGCACCTGCTCGATGCGCGGCGCGTCCACCACCATGGCGGTCGTGATCCCGGTGATCTGCACGATCTGCGGCGGAATCGCGCAGCCGGGATTCACCAGGGTCGCGAACTCGCCGAGCACCTCGCCGCCGCGCACCTTCACCGCGCCGATCTCGGTGATCGAGTCGCCCTCGGGGCTGGTGCCGGTCGTCTCCAGGTCCACCACCACGAACGTCGTGTCATAGAGCGGGGTTTCGAGCTCGTCGAAGGCCAGCTGTCCAGACACGGACGGGAAGCCTAGGCGCAGGGTCCGACAACCTTTCCCGCCTAGGCATTCACCGCAGGTCCGAGGGGACGTGACCGTCTCCGGGAACGCGTGATCCCGGCACTTTCCGCAGGTCGGGCCGGGAACCCGGGCCGGGGTCTGGGAGTTGCTTCGCGCGACCTGGGGAAATGTCTGACTATGTGGTGGAGGTTCTCGAGATGAAATCCCCGAATTGTGGAAATTTGCGAGTTTGTGGTCAGGGTCACAGTTATTCGGAAAGTGAATTAATCACGTGGGTGAGGGTGGCCTGTTCGCATCGGACTCCGACGTGTGCTGCCCCGCTGTCCTGCGGTCGGGCGTGTCGCCTGGGCGTGTCGGAATCGCCCAGGTCGGAGGTCATGGCTCTGACCTCGTATTATGCGGAATTTGTCGAGGTCGAGAGGGTCTTTGGCGGGCGTTGTCTACTCGTCGGTAGCTATTGGAGCGCTCTCCGGAAAATGGCCGTTGTTATCGTTTCGTGATTGCTGTGATGTTTGTCGCACCGAAATGGGGACGCGTAACAATTTCGAGTGATGGGCCGGCCGGCTCGACTTTACAAAGCGCCGTTATGCACTCGTAATCTTCCTGAGACCTCGCGGAGTCCGACGCACCACCGGGTGCGGCGTCGCGGGGCAGATTGGAAGTACCTCACCATGGCGACCACCACCGTCAAGCGACAGGTCCGGGGCATGCAGCGCACTGCGCGTCGTGCTGCTGTGGCCGGTGCCGTCGGCGCTGCCACGCTGAGCGCGCTGCTGCTGCCCGCGACCCCCGCGTCGGCCCAGCCGGTGAACACCCCGGTCGGCACCTTCGACGTGCCCGACCAGATCCAGCTCCCGGCCGGCATCCCGGGCCTACCGGAATCCCTTCCGGTGAACATCCCCGCCCTTCCCGGCATCCTCACCCCGTGGGGCCCGGCCGCCCCCGGGCCGCAGAGCGGCCCGCGCCAGGCCGCGGTCAACGCCGCCCTGAGCCGTGTCGGCGACCCTTACGTCTACGGCGCCGCCGGCCCGGACGCCTTCGACTGCTCCGGTCTGGTGCAGTGGTCCTACGCGCAGGCCGGAATCAGCCTGCCGCGCACCAGCTATGAGCAGCTCAATTCCGGCAGCCCGGTGTCGTTCGACGATCTGGAGCCCGGCGACGTGGTGTCGTTCTACGGTGGCAGCCACTCCGGCATCTACGTCGGCGACGGCAATGTGGTGCACGCGTCGACCTCCGGCCAGCCGGTGAAGGTCGCCCCGGTCTCCTCGATGCCGTTCGCGGGCGCGCGCCGCATCTGATCCGCTGCTCGACCGGGGAGTCTTCCCGATGCCGACCGCAGGCGGCCGACCTGCGGAGGAGACGGTGGCCGTGACGATTCCGTGGCCTGCTGGACACAAGCGGTCGCCGTTTCGTAATCTTATCGAGACCTTCTGAACCGGCTCGGGGTAAGAGAACGGGACGACACCAACGGTGGCAGCGCAGCAGCGACATCATCGGACACACAGTCAGCGAACCAGACGACTGGTGGGTGAAGCCCTCACGGTAGGCGCACTCATGGTCGGCACCTACGGCACCCTGGGCATCGGACCCGCGACAGCCGATCCGGCCTCCGCACCGGCATCTGCTGGGGAAGCGGTGCAGCGGCTCATCGATCTGTCGCGGCAATCCGAACAGCTCAATCAGCAGGCGCTCGACGCGCAGTCCGATCTGGACACCAAGGCTGCCGCCGCCGGCGCCGCCGACCAGCGGGCCGCCGACGCGGCCGCCACCCTGGATGCGGCCAAGGCGGAAATCCGTCGCTACCAACCGGTCATCGATCGGGCCGCGACCTCGGCGCTGCTCGGCAGCCGCACCAACCGGCTCACTTCGCTACTGGTCAGCAATTCGCCGCAGCAGCTGCTCGACCAGATGTCCATCGTGGACTTCGTGGGCGCGCGCACGAATGATCAACTGGGCCAGTACGAGAAGGCCACCGACGCGGCCTCGGTCGCCGAGGCCGCCGCCCGCGCCGCTGCCGATACCGCACGCGCCGCCAGCGCCGCCGCCGATGCGGTCCGCACGGACCTGGAATCCAAACGCGCTGCGCTGCAAGGGTCCATGGCGCAGGTGATCGCCGCCTGGGGTCAGCTCTCCGCCAGTGACAAGTCCGCGCTCGTGGGCTCCATGTTCCCGCCCGGCTTCGATCGCGACAGCCTGCTCCGGGGCCTGGTTCCCGGTTCCGGCACCAGCGCGCTGGCCGCCGGACTCACCCGCGTCGGCGATCCCTATGTCTGGGGCGCCACCGGTCCCGACCAGTTCGACTGCTCCGGCCTGGTGCAGTGGGCCTTCCACCAGGTCGGCAAGAGCGTGCCGCGCACCAGCCAGCAGCAGTCCAGCTACGGCACGCCGGTCGACGAGAAGGACCTCCAACCCGGCGATGTCGTCTTCTTCTACTCTGACATCTCGCACGTGGGCATCTACGCCGGCAACGGATTGATGCTGCACGCTTCGACTTTCGGCGTACCGGTTCAGGTCGCGCCGATGGGCTCCACACCGTTCCATTCGGCGCGCCGGTTCTGAGCTCCCGCGGACCCGGCATGAGTGATCAGGACCCGGAGGAGGCAGCTTGCGTAACCACGTAGCGTCCCCGCTCATGCCCAATCTGCTGAGCATGATCACGACGAGGTGGCGATGAGCGCTCTGCGACGGATGCGCGGTTGGCTGGCGGCGCGGCGGCGGTTCCAGTTCGTCGCCACCCTGGTCATGGTCAGCGCGCTGACCGCCGCCTGTGGGGCGCTGCTCATGCTGCCGAACTCGGTGGTGCCCAAGCTGCGTGCGGTGGTGCCCGGGCAGGACTCGGGCCAGGTCACCGCCTCCGATCCGCAGGTGCCACTGGTGAAACGGACCATGGAGGGCTACGGCAAGGTGGTCGCCGAGACCAGGGCGACCGGGTCGGGGCGGATCGGTGTCGTGCTCGGTCATTCCGGGCAGCGCGCCGATATCGATGTGCTGGCAGGCGAACTCGCGGCAAGCACCGCCGCGGTCACCGCGCTGTGGGGTTCGGACTGGAATCAGGCCCCCGTCGTGGTGGTGGCATCCAGCGTCTCCGAATTCGCCGCCCTCACCCACGCCGTCGGTCACGTGCCCGCCGAGGTCGCGGCCTCGACCGTCGCTGATCCTTTCCGCCCCGGCGCCCAACCGACCGGCCAGCGTGTGGTTTTCGGCCCCGACGCCGGGCGCCGCCTCGGCGCCGACGGCCTGCGCTCGGTGCTGCGGCACGAACTCACCCACATGGCCTCGCGCGCGGTCACCGTCGACGGCTCCCCGATGTGGATGCTCGAGGGCTTCGCCGAATATTCGGCCCATCGCAACCTGCGCCAGCCCATCACTGAGATCGCCCCCACCCTCACCGCCCGCGCCCGCGCCGGCGACCTCCCCGCCGACCTGCCGCCCGACGCCATGTTCGATCCCACCAGCGGCCAAGCCTCCCTGGCCTACGAACAGGGCTGGTCCGCCTGCGCTTTCATCGCCGACCGCTACGGCGACCCGAAACTCGTCGCCCTCTACCGCCAATTGGCTTCGGGCCCCAAGGACCGCGCCGCCGTCGACACCGCTCTGCGCACCACCCTCGGCACCGGCTACCAGGACCTCGTCACCGACTGGCGCGCCTGGCTCACCACCCGCACCGCCGAAGGCGCGTAGCACGCGTAGCACTTGGAGGCCCGGGGGTGCGAGGTTTCGGGGTGGGAGGAGTGCGGGCCCCGGGTGCAGTAGGTTTGTGGCATGGGGCGAACTCTGCTGGTTACCAATGATTTCCCGCCGCGACCAGGTGGGATTCAGTCGTATCTGCATGCGCTCGCCCGGCAGCTGCCCGCCGATGAGCTGGTGGTGTACGCGCCGCGGTGGCGGGGCGACAGCCACTGGAAGTTCGATGCGCAGCAGCCGTTTCAGGTGGTGCGGCATCCGACGACGCTGATGTTGCCGACACCGCTGGTGGCGCGGCGGGCCAAGAAGCTCATGCGCGACGAGAAATGCGACCGGGTGTGGTTCGGGGCGGCGGCGCCGCTGGCGCTGCTGTCGCCGGTGCTGCGCCAAGCTGGCGCGGAGCGGATTCTGGCGTCCACGCACGGGCACGAGGTGGGCTGGTCGATGCTGCCGGCAGCGCGGCAGGCGCTGCGGGTCATCGGCGATCACACCGATGTCGTCACCTATGTCAGCAAGTACACGCGGCGGCGGTTCTCGTCCGCGTTCGGGGCGCAGGCCGCGCTCGAATACCTGCCCCCCGCCGTGGATTCGGAAGTGTTCAAGCCGGATCCGGCCGCCCGCGCCGAGCTGCGGGCCCGCTACGGGCTGGGGGACCGGCCGACCATTCTGTGCCTGTCGCGGCTGGTGCCGCGCAAGGGGCAGGACATGCTGATCACGGCCATGCTCGAGATCCGCAGGCGGATCGACGGGGCGGTGCTGGTCATCGCCGGCGGCGGGCCGTACGAGCAGAAGCTGCGGCAGTTCGCCGAGGTCATGGGACTCGGCAATGACGTGGTCTTCACCGGACGCGTCCCGTCGGGCGAGCTCGCCGCCCATCACACCATCGCCGACGTGTTCGCCATGCCCTGCCGCACCCGCGGTTTCGGCCTGGACGTCGAGGGCCTGGGCATCGTGTTCCTGGAGGCCTCCGCCACGGGAGTGCCGGTGGTGGCGGGCAATTCCGGTGGCGCGCCGGAAACCGTGCGCGAGGGTGAGACCGGACGCGTGGTGAACGGCCGCTCCGCCGAAGAACTCACGGATGCCATCGTCGACATCCTCTCCGACCGGGACACCGCCGCCAGTATGGGCGCGGCCGGCCGCGCCTGGGTGCAGCAGCAGTGGCGCTGGGACCTGATGGGCGCGCGACTACAGCAACTGCTGAATCCGACAGAAACCGCACTGAGACAACACTGAAAGGTTCGCGGCCGTCTCGATTCTGGACTGCGGCTCGATAGACCTCCGCGTTGGAGTGGGGGAGCGTAGCGGAGGAGCGGAGGAGAGAAGAATCGAGACTTCGGGGCCGCGAACCCGCCCGGAGCGAAGCGTAGGGCAAGATAGGCACCGTGAGCAGTATCCAGGTTGCCGACCAGACATTCGTCGCCGCGCCGGGCACGGCCGTGGCCGAGGTGCTGGCCGATCGTGCCCGCTGGCGCCGCTGGTGGCCCGACCTGCAGTTGGAGGTCCGAGAAGACCGGCGCGACAAGGGTATTCGCTGGACCGTCAGCGGTGGTGCGGACGGCACCATGGAGGTCTGGCTGGAGCCCATGCTGGACGGCGTCATCATGCACTACTTCATGCACGCCGAACCCCGCGGCGGCATCGGCGGTATGTCCGGGCGTGAGCTGCTGGCCCTGAACCGTACTCGCCGCGTCGCGGGCAAGGCCATGTCCTTCGAGATCAAGGCCCGCCTCGAGGCGGGGCGCAAGGCCGGGGTCGCTCCCGCGGCCGCTCACTAGAAAGGAAGCGTTGCCGCCCATGGCCGATCGAACTCAGCGGTCGATCGTGATCGACGCCCCCTCGGATCGAGTGATGGCCGTCATCGCCGACCTGGAGTCGTATCCGGAATGGGTCTCCGCGGCCCGCTCGGTCGAGGTGCTGGACAAGCTGCCGGACGGCCGCGCCCGCACCGCCCGCTTCGTGCTGGACGCCGGCGTCGTGAAGGACACCTACACCCTGGCCTACACCTGGCGGCCCGACGGCCGCGCGGTGAGCTGGAGCCTGGTCTCGGGTGATCTGCAGAAGGCGCAGGACGGCACCTACGAGTTGATCGCCCTGCCCGACGGCACCACCCAGGTGGTCTACGAACTGACCGTGGACCTGAACATCCCCATGATCGGCATGTTCAAACGCAAAGCGGAGAAGGTCATCACCGACACCGCTCTCAAGGAACTCAAGAAACGGGTCGAAGGCTGATCGCCGGCGGTACCGAACGCTCGCCGCGCCCCGCCACCCGCGTCGAGCTGTTCATCGGCAAGGGCGGTGTCGGAAAAACAACCCTGGCCTGCGCCACCGCACTCGCCTACGCCCGCAACGGCCGCCGCGTCCTGCTGGCCTCTCTCGACCAGGCGCACTCTCTCGGCGATGCCCTGGGCTACCGCCTGCGCCACGGCGCGACCCCCGCTGTCGCCACCCTGCCCCTCCCCATGTTCCACAGCCCGGCACCGGCTTTCGCGGACGTCCGCGACCCCGACGCCGAGCCGGCGCTGGATGTCATCGAGGTGGATTCGCTTGCGCTGCTGGAGGATCGGTTCAGGCAGGTGCTGGTCATGGCGTCCGGGGCCGGGCACGAGCACGGATTCGACCTGGGGGCACTGGATCCCGCGGAGCTGACCGGGCTGCCGGGGGTGCAGGAACTGCTGGCCATGCTGGAGATCACGCAGTTCGCCAATGACGCACGGTGGGATGTGATCGTGGTGGACTGCCCGCCGTCGGCGGATATGCTGCGCATCGTCACCGCGCCGGACACCGTGCTCGGTTACCTGGAGCGGGTGTGGCCCGCGCACGCCAGGACGATGGAGGCGATCGGCGCGGACTTCCGCAAGGCGGTGCTGGCGGTGACCGTCGAGCAGATCGTGCAGACGGTGACGGAAGCCCGTGACCTGCTGGCGGATCAGGCCCGCACCGGCGCCCGCCTGGTGACCGCCGCGGAACTGGTCGCGGTGGCCGAGTCGGCGCGGGTGCGCTCGGCGGCGGCGCTGCTCGGTATCCGCTTGGACGCGGTGCTGGTGAACAAGGTGCTGCCGGAGATGCCCGCCCCGCATCCGGTCGAGCCGCCGCATCCGGCGGTGCAGTGGTACTTCAACCGGCGCGGCGAGCAACTCGATGTGGCGGGGGAGCTGCGCAAGCGGTTGCGCGGGGTTCCGGTGCAGGTCGTGGCGCACGCGGGAGCCGAACCGGTGGGGTTGGGTTCGCTGGCGGCGCTGTCCTACGCGGTCGATGCGAGTGGTAACTGGGTGGGAGGACGTCCGGTCCCTATGCTTGGCACAGGTGCGGACGGTGTGCTGCCCGGCCTCGAGAGAAGTACTGCCGCCGAGCCGGTGGTGGGGCTCGAGTCCGGGGCGGGCGTGCACTCGGTGTTCGCGATGCGCATGCATCTGCCGGTGGTCGATCCGTCGACCCTGCGGCTGGGACGAGTGGAGGACGATTTGATCGTGGGAGCGGACGGCGTCCGGCGGCGGTTGCGGCTGGCACCGGTATTGCGGCGGTGCACGGTCGAGGCCGCCGAGCTCGACGGCGACCACCTGGTGATCCGTTTCCGGCCCGATCCTCAGGTCTGGCCGAAATGACCACCACGCAGCACCCGCGTCCCGGCCACCCCGACGAGAATCTCGGCGAATTCGCCGAGGAGCTACGGCTGTTGGCCGAGGCCGTCCTCGAGCGCGTCGAGCCGGTACTGCGCCGCACCGCCTCCGACGGCCGCACTGAATGGTCCAGTTGTAGCTGGTGCCCGGTGTGTGCGGCGGCGGCCATCGTGCGCGGTGAGCACCACGATGTGGTGGCGGCCATCGCCGAACACGGCACCGCCATCGTGACCGTGTTGCGCGAGGCGCTTGCCGGTGTCCCGGTGGATCCGGTGATCCCGCCGGACCTGGATCCGGAGTCACCGGAATATCAAGCCTGGCATCATTTTTCGCACGTCGCCGAAACCGGCTCCGGTGCAGGTGATCGGCCCTTTGCCGACGCCGCCACGCGCGGCGATGGCGGCCCGGACGGCGGGAGCGAATTCCCTCGTGGCGGCGGGCAATCCGGCGACCCGCACGGTGCGGCGGGCCTGGCCATGGTGTTCGCGCGCTTCCTCGCCGGTGCGCAGGGCCGTGCGGCGGCCCGGAATCGGTCCCAGGCCCACCCGGCCGCCGAGTCGCCGGACGACCCCTTCGGTCCCGGCCCGGGCGCGGCGCGCCGCCCCGGAGACAGCGACCCGGGTGGCTCGGATACGGTGCCGCACAACGATTTCCGCATGGACTCCGCCGACGACCGAGTAGCCGGTGATCACCCGGCCCCCGACCGTCCCTTCGGCCCCCCGGTTGCGCACCCCGGTGCCGAGTCCGGTCCCGCCGGATCCGTGGGACAGCCCGCACCCGCCCGCGATTCGGGCCCGGCCGCCGGCCGCGGCGGTGCACAGCCCGGTGGCGGCAGGCGGGCCGAGCGCGCCAAATACGTGCCCATCGACGTGACGATCAAGGCATGATGGGCGGTGAGGACGTGCCGCTGACCGTGGGTATCGATGTGGGCGGCACGAATATTCGGGCGTCGGTGGTGGATGGTGCGGGCGAGGTGCTCGACACCGTGACCGCGCCGACCCCGCACTCCGCCCGCGCCCTCGAGGACGGCCTGGCCCGGGCGGTACGCGAACTGTGCTCCCACCATGCCATCGGCGCGGTCGGTTTGGCGGTGGCCGGTTTCGTGGACGAGGACCGCGCCACCGTGCGTTTCGCCCCGCACCTGCCCTGGGAGGACGCCCCGGTCGCGCAGCGGCTCACCCAGCGCCTCGGCCTGCCGGTGATCCTGGAGCACGACGCCAATGCCGCGCTGTGGGCGGAGTATCGCTTCGGTGCGGCGGCGGGTGGGCGCAACGTGGTGCTGGTGGCCATCGGCACCGGCATCGGCGCGGCGCTGCTCATCAATGGCCAGCTGTATCGCGGAAGCTTCGGTGTCGCACCGGAACTGGGGCATCTGCAGGTGGTGCCGAACGGCCGCACCTGCGCCTGCGGCAAACGTGGCTGCTGGGAAAGGTATTGCAGCGGAACGGCTCTGGTGGACACCGCGATCGAACTGCTGGCCACCGACCCCCAGCGTTCCACGGTGCTGGCGCGGGAGGCCGGGCGCGATCCGGGCTCGCTGACCGGTCGCCGGGTGGCGGGCGCGGCGCAGGACGGCGACCCGGTCGCCCTCGAGGTGATGGCCGATTTCGCGCGCTGGCTCGGCCTGGGCCTGGCCTTCGTGAGCGACATCTTCGACCCGGACCTGATCGTGGTGGCGGGCGGCGTGAGCAGTTCTGCCCCACTGTTCCTCGACGACGCCCGCGAGCACTACGCGGCCTCCATCACCGGGGCCCGGCACCGCCGTCTGGCCCGCATCCGCACCGCCCAACTCGGCGAGGCGGCGGGCATGATCGGCGCGGCCGAACTGGCCCGCGCGGGGGTCCCGTCGTCGTCGAACCCGGTACCGGCGCACCGCTGACCGCGCTGCTCACCGACGGGCGGATTCCGCAGCGTGGGACCAAAGTCCCGTCATTGGAGAAACGCGCCACTGCCGGTTGGTTACCGTGCGGACTCAGCGGTAGGGTAGGCAAGCGAGTGGTGGTGCCCGCAACGAGGCCGGTCCCGGGTATCGAAAACAGGGGAAAGGACGCAATGTTCTACTGGCTGCTGAAGTATGTGTTCCCGGGTCCATGGATGCATCTCGTCAACCGGCCCCAGGTTGAGGGCGTCGAGAACATTCCCGCGAAGGGCGCAGCGATTCTGGCCGGCAATCACTTGTCGTTCACCGACTGGCTCTTCACCCCGCTGATGAGCCCGCGCCGCATCACCTATCTGGCCAAGGCCGAATACTTCACCACGCCCGGTCTCAAGGGCCGGTTGCAGAAATGGTTCTTCTCCGGTGCCGGTCAGTACCCGATCGACCGCTCCGGCGCGGACGCCGCCGAGAGCGCCCTCAATACCGCGCGCAAGCTGCTGGACGAGGGTCGCCTGGTAGGCCTGTACCCCGAAGGCACGCGCTCCCCGGACGGCCGCCTCTACAAAGGCAAGACCGGTGTGGCACGCCTCGCCCTGGAGACCGGAGTGCCGGTGATCCCGGTTGCCCTGATCGGCACCGACGAGGTGTGCCCGCCCGGTCCGTTCCGCTGGCGGCCGCGCAAGGTCACCGTGAAATTCGGTGAGCCGATCGACTTCTCGCGCTACGAGGGCATGGGCGGCAACCGTTTCGTCGAGCGCGCCGTCACCGACGAGATCATGTACGAGCTCATGCGGATGGGCGATCAGGAGTACGTCGACGTGTACGCCGCGAGCCTGAAGAAGGGCGTGCCGTCGGGCAGCCGCCCGGACGCCGACCGCATTCCGGAAACCATGGCGGGCTAGCCTGCCGGACCACCGAGAAGGCCCCGGGAGACCAAGTCTCCCGGGGCCTTTCGCATGCGGATCTCAGACCGCGCGCAGGCGCCGGGCCGCTTCGATGGCCTCGAATTTGGCGAGGTTGTGGCGGGCGTCGGCGAGCGCGTCGTGCGCGTCCTTGGGCACCGGCGGCAGTACCGGCCGGCCGTGCTGCTCCCAATGCTGGCGCAGCTCATTGGTGTAGCGGGGCAGCGCGTTGGGGAGGTCGACCATGGAGCCCCACAGCTGGCACAGTGCCACGTGGTCGTAGGCGCCGACCCAGGCCCACAGTTCGGGTTCCACGCCGGTGCGGGGGACCAGGAACTTGTAGAGGTCGTCGCGGATGCGCTCGCGCGAACGCCACAGCGGCGAGGACGGCGGCGGTAGCTTGGGCAGGACATTGCGGCGGACGAACGGCCCGGCCTTCTCGGGATCGAATTCGGTGGAGACCGCGTAGAACTCGCGTCCGTCCTCGCACACCACCGCGATGGAGACAAGGTCGATGACGGTCCCGTCCTCGATGAATTCCGAATCGTAAAAGTACCGCAGTGAGATGGGTCTCTCCTCAGCTCAGGTCCGGGTCGGATGGGCAGATCATCCGGTCCCAGCGTAGGCGGCGACCCGGTGTGCGGAACTCGAGCCCTGGGGGTGGTCCGGGTCACCAAGAGCAATACGTATCCTGAACTGGTGAACTGGACCGTCGACGTACCGATCGATCGCTTGCCGGAACTTCCTCCGCTGCCCGCCGAGCTCCGTCGGCGTCTCGACGACGCGCTGGCCCGCCCAGCTCTGCAGCAGCCGTCCTGGGATCCCGAGCAGGCCGCCAAGATGCGCACCGTGCTGGAGAGCGTGCCGCCCATCTGCGTGCCCGCCGAGGTCGAGGAGCTGCGCCTGCGCCTGGCCGAGGTGGCCCGCGGCGAGGCGTTCCTCATGCAGGGCGGTGATTGCGCGGAGACCTTCGCCGACAACACCGAGCCGCACATCCGCGGCAATATCCGCACCCTGCTGCAGATGGCCGTGGTGCTCACCTACGGCGCCAGCCTGCCCGTGGTGAAGGTGGCCCGCATCGCGGGTCAGTACGCCAAACCCCGTTCCGCCGACATCGATTCGCTGGGCCTGCGGTCCTACCGCGGTGACATGGTGAATTCGCTGGTCGCGGATGCGGCGCTGCGCGAACACGATCCGTCGCGACTGGTCCGCGCCTACGCCAACGCCTCGGCGGCCATGAACCTGGTGCGCGCGCTCACCTCCGCCGGCATGGCCGACCTGCACAAGGTGCACGACTGGAACCGCGAGTTCGTGAGCCAGTCCCCGGCCGGCGCCCGCTACGAGCAGATGGCCACCGAGATCGATCGCGCGCTGGCCTTCATGAAGGCCTGTCGCGTCAACGATCCCAACCTGTCCAGCGCCCGGCTGTACGCCAGCCACGAGGCGCTGGTGCTCGACTACGAGCGGGCCATGCTGCGTCTGAGCGAGCACCCGGTCTCGGGTGAGCCGGTGCTCTACGACCTGTCGGCGCACTTCCTGTGGATCGGTGAGCGCACCCGTCAGCTCGACGGCGCGCACGTCGCCTTCGCGGAACTGGTGGCCAACCCGATCGGCCTCAAGATCGGCCCGACCACCACGCCGGATCAGGCCGTGGAGTACGTCGAGCGCCTGGACCCCAACAACGAGCCCGGCCGTCTGACCCTGGTCGCGCGGATGGGCAATCAGAAGGTCCGCGACGTGCTGCCCCCGATCATCGAGAAGGTGCAGGCCACCGGCCATCAGGTGATCTGGCAGTGCGACCCCATGCACGGCAACACCCACGAGTCCTCCACCGGCTACAAGACCCGGCACTTCGACCGCATCGTCGACGAGGTACAGGGCTTCTTCGAGGTGCACCACGCGCTGGGCACCCACCCGGGCGGCCTGCACATCGAGCTCACCGGTGAGAACGTCACCGAGTGTCTCGGTGGCGCGCAGGACATCTCGGACCTCAACCTGGAGGAGCGCTACGAGACCGCCTGCGACCCGCGCCTGAATACCCAGCAGTCGCTGGAGCTGGCCTTCCTGGTAGCGGAGATGCTGCGGTAATACGGGAACGAACGAAGGAGCCCGGACCGGAATGGCGGTCCGGGCTCCTGCCGTGTGTATTCCGGTGCCCGGGGCGACAACTGATCTCGTACCGGTCGGGGTAACTCGTCGGGTACGCCCGAAATCGTTTCGGCACCCAACCGCCGGCACGGTTGCATGTCCGGCAACGGCTTTCTGCCGCCCGCTGAAGTCCCGGGGAGGCGGCTAGGGAATCGCTACCAGGGTGATGGTGGAGCCGGGCTGGACGGTGTCGCCGGGTGCGGTGCTCTGCGAGATGACGATCGAGTTGTCGTTGTTGGCCAGCTGCCGGACCGTGACCGAGAGGCCGAGGGCCTGCAGCTTGCTGCGGGCGGTGGAGACATTGGCGCCCAACAGGTTCGGCATGTCGATCGCGCTGTTGACGATGAGGACCACGTCACTGCCGGATTCGGTGCTGGTGCCCGCGGCCGGATCGGTGCCGATCACCTGCCCGGACTTGATCTTGGTGTCGTACTGGTCGCGGGTGGAGCTGACGGTGAGCCCGGCCTTCTGCAGGGCCGTCCGGGCCTCGTCCTCGGTCTTGCCCCGCACGTCCGGCACCTTGACCGGCTGGGAACCCTTGCTGCGGTAGACCTTCACCTGGGCATTGGCCGGGAGTACGGTGCCGGGTCCCGGATCCACCTTGGCGACCGTGCCTTTCGGCGCGGTACTGCCCATCTCACCGGCGTCCACCGGCGTCAGTCCCGCGTCTCTGATGGCCTTGTCGGCCGAGCTGACGTCCTGTCCGGTCTGGATGTCGGGGACCTTCGGCTTGCCGCTGGAGACCAGCACCGCGACCAATGACCCCTTGGTGACCCGGGTTCCGGCGGTCGGATCGGTGCCGACCACATTGCCCACCGGAATCATGTCCGAGGCCTTCTGCCGGGTCTCGGTCTTGAAGCCTGCGTTCTGCAGTGTGGTGACGGCCTTCTGGGTGTCCATGCCGGCGATCGACGGCACCGCCGAATATCTGCCGACGCCGAGCCACCAGCCGCCGAGGCCCAGCAGCACCGCCAGCGCGACCACGACGCTCAACCAGACGACGACCTTGCGCCGCGACTTGTCGCGATCCTCGATCAGGTCCGAGCCGTAGCCGTGGTTGCCCGGCGATCCGGGCGGCGGCGCGTACTCGGGCTGCTGCCGTTGGTACTCCGGCGGGATTTCCCGCGCCGCGGTCATCACCCGGGTCTGCTGCGCCTGCGGTTGCATGTGCGCGGTCGGCGGGTCCGCGGGTAGCCGGGTGGTGAGATCGGCCGCGCCCGGAATGGGGCGAGACGGCGGCGAGACCGGTACACGCGGCGCGGGCGTGGGCCCGATCCGGTACTTGGCGCTGAGATGCTCGGCCGATTCGGTGGGCGCGGGCACCCGGTAGTCGGGCAGCTGCAGTTCGCGGGCGATGCGACGCAGGTCGTTCGCCATCTCGGTGGCGTCGGAGTAGCGGTGCATGGGTTCGCGCGCGGTGGCGTGCGCGACCAGCTCGTCGAATTCCGGTGGGACGCCGGTGATCAGGCGGCCCGGGCTGGGCACGTCCTTCTCGACCCGCTGCAGCGCGATGGACAGCGAGTTGTCACCGGTGAACGGTGTTCGGCCGGTGAGCATTTCGAAGATCAGGACGCCCGCGGAGTAGACGTCGCTGCGGGCGTCGGCGGTGCCGTTGGTGACCTGCTCGGGCGAGAGGTAGGCGGCCGTGCCGAGGATCACGCTGTCGGAGGTGATCTTGGCCTCGGCGACCGCGCGCACCAGTCCGAAGTCGGCGATCTTCACCTCGCCGGAGTCGGAGATGAGCACGTTCTCCGGCTTGATGTCGCGGTGCACCAGCCCGGCCGCGTGCGCCACGCCGATGGCGTAGAGCACGGGCTCGGCGACGGCGCGCACCGCGTGCGGGGGCATGGGCCCGCGCTCGCGCAGCAGTTCGCGCAGGGTGCCGCCTTCGACCAGTTCCATGATGAGGAACGGATGGTCGCCGTCCACACCCTGGTCGTAGACCGCGACCAGCGACGGGTGCTTGAGTTTGGCCACGGCCCGCGCCTCGAGCTCGAAGCGGGTGAGGAATTGCGGGTCGGCGGCGAACTTCGGGTCCATCACCTTGATGGCGACCGGTCGATCCAATCTGGTGTCCACGCCCCGGAACACCATGGACATGCCGCCACGCGCGATCGGCGCGTCGATGCGGTAGCGCCCTTCCAGCATCTGGCCGATCAAACTGCAACCCTTCCGATTTTCCCGAGCCCGCCCGGTGCGGCTCACCCGATGGTAGTCGTGTCGGGGTGTGATGCGACGGTCGCGACGCGAGAGACTACCGTGGTCGGCGTGAGTGCCTTTCCATGCAGCGAAGACGTCCTGCCGGATTCGGTGACCCTGATCCCGCTGCCCGACGTGGCCGACCAGTTGGGCATGGTGGTCACGCGGGTTCACCAGATGCTGCGCGACCACCAGATCCTCGCGGTCCGTCGCGACGGCGTGGCCGGCATCCCGAAGGAGTTCTTCGACTCCACGGGTGCCGTCGCGAAGCATCTGACCGGTCTGATCACGGTGATGCGTGACGGCAAGTACACCGACGAGGAAATCCTCGAGTGGATCTACACCGAGGACGACAGCCTCCCCGGTCGTCCCATCGACGCCATCCACGGCCCGCTGGCCCGTGAAGTGATCCGGCGCGCCGCAGCGGATCCCTTCTGACAGCAGGCCACCCCGTGCGCGGTGCTGGGGCACCGCGCACGGCCTGATGCCCGAGGCGCCAACTGATTTGGTGCCGTATGGGTAACTCGTCGGGGACGTCCAAGAGCCGACCCGGTGCACGACCGCCGGTCCGGTCGCTTATCGGAGGGGCTCCCCAAAGACCGGCAGAAGGCGCGGAGAGGCGGATAAGTGTTCCCGTGCCGCGACGCGTAAGCGGCGGTGCTGCGGAACCACTGCGCGGCGGGTGAAGACGGCGTAGTCGGTGCGTTCGATCTCGTCGAGGATGCTGCCGTAGAGCGTGGCCGCGGTGCGGATGGCCGGGCGCACGCGGGGGCTGAGCAGTTCGATGCCGGGGGTGGCGCGGCGGTAGACGCCGCGGTTGATGGCGATCAGGTGGGCGAGCGCGCGTCGCACCCGTGGGTCCGTGCGGCCGGATTTCCGGCAGTGGTACAGCAGTTCGGCGTCCACGCCGAAGGCCGCCAATTCGTCGGCGGGCAGATACACCCGCCCGCGATCGAGGTCCTCGCCGATATCGCGCAGGAAGTTGGTGAGCTGGAAGGCCTCTCCCAGCGCCGCCGCCGCGGGTTCGGCATCGGCCGCCGGGACGACCGTGCCGAGCACCGGCAGCAGTTGCAGTCCGATGGCGGCCGCCGAGCCGCGCATGTAGTCGCGCAGGTCGGCCATGGTGGGGTAGCGGTCGCGATACTGGGGCCCGCCGGGGATGTCCATGCGCATGGCGTCCAGGAACACCCAGAAGTGCTCGGCGGCAATCGAATACCGGCGGATGGTGTCGGATACCGCGAGCAGTGCCGGGTCCTCGGGGGCTTCGTCCGGGTCGATGGGCGCGTCCACCAGGCGGGCCCGCAGCTCATGTTCGATCCGATCCAGCCGCGCCGCGGATTCCGCTGCGCGACTGGGCGCGTCGCTCGCGTCGACGAGGTCGTCGACCATCCGGGCGAAGGCGTACAGCGCGTGCACGGCCGGTCTTCGCTCCGGTTCCAGCAGCCGGGTGGCCAGGAAGTAGGTGCGGCCGTGGGCGGCGGCGATCCGGCGGCAGTCGCGGTAGGCGCGGTCGAGTCGTTCCGACTGATCCGGCAGCACGGGCTGGTCGGGCACGGCGGGCTGGTTCACGCCGTGCTGGGCGCGGGCGCGGCGCCGAGCTGATCGGTCTGCGGGCGGGCGGCTCGTAGTTTCAGCGGATCCACCGTGCACAGCGACAGCGCCGCCACCACGGCCGCGAGGATGGCCAGCGTGCCGTGCACGGAATTGGTCACGGGCGAACCGTCCGGCTGGAACACCAGCATGAGCCAGGTGCACAACCCCACCAGCACCTGCAGTGTCCGGGTGGACAGCGCGAATCCGGCGGCCAGCGCCAGCGGCCACGAGTAGTACCAGGGCAGTGCCGCGGGCGAGAGGATCACGATGGCCACGAACGCGACGAGAATGCCGAGCACGGCCTCCCGCTCACTGTTCTTGAACCGCCACCAGGCCCACACCAGGCCGGCCACCATCACGACCGCGCACAGGGTGCGGGTCCACGGCAGTACCGACTCCAACGGCAGCGGGGTCACCCAGGTGACCACGTGCGCCATGATGGTCGGCAGCGACAGCCAGTTGATGATCTTCTTGGACCCGGACAGCGCGGTGAGCCAGCCGATCTGGTGGTCCCGCAGGCCGGTGGCCCAGGTGGCCAGCACGAACACGGCCGCGAAGATGGCCACGCCCAGCGCGGTGATCTTGGCGAAGGTCCGGATCGGATGCGGCAGATCGCCCTCGTCTTGCGCCGCGCGTCGCTCGCGTTCGTGAATCATCCAGATCCACACCAGGAACGGCAGCGCCACACCGGCGGTCGCCTTCACCGCCACCCCGATCGCGACCACCACGATGCCCGCCACATGATGATGCTCGAGCACCAGCGCGATGCCCGCGGCCATCAGGCCCACCATCAGCATCTCGTTGTGCACGCCGCCGATCAGGTGGATCAGCACCAGCGGGTTCAGCACCGCCAGCCACAGCGCGATGGTCGGCTTGCCGCCCAGGTGCTTGGTCAGATGCGGAATCGCCCACACCATCAGCACCAGGCCCGGCAGCATCACCAGCCGCAGCGCGATGGTGCCCGCCACCACATTGTCGCCGGTGATCGTGGTGATGGCCCGTCCGATCAGCAGGAAGACCGGACCGTACGGCGCGGTGGTGTTGAGCCAGACGGGGCTCACATTGTCCAGTACCGCAGCGGCATTCGCCTTCAACTCCGACGGACCGAACACGTACGGGTTGATGTGGTCGCGGAGCATCGCGCCCTGGGCCAGATACGAGTAGGCGTCGCGGCTGAACAGGGGGACCGAGAACAGCAGCGGGAAAATCCAGATGCCGACGATCCCGCGCAGCTCGTTGAGCGACACGGTGGCGCCCGGCTGCTTGCCGATCACGATGCGCCCCAGCCGGACCCACGCGGTGATCATGGCGATGACGCCGAGCCACACGAACACCGACGACAGCACCAGCCCGTGCCCGAAGCGCAGCCACGACAGGTGCATGACCTCCAGCAGCGGGTCGCTGCGCCGCACACTGCCCGCACCGAATCCGCCGAAGGTGATCAGCAGGGCGCCGAAGAATCCGAGTGTGGCCGCGTGTCCCTCGGGGCTGCGGGTGAAGTCGGACGCGTGGCGCAGCCAGCGCTGCGTGGCGGTGCCGTCGATGGCGGGGGCGCCCGGGGTGGCCGGCGCCAGGCGCGTGATGCTCGCGGCGTCCGGAGTGGCGGCGTCGATACGGGGGGTCGGCATAGGCGGTCGTTCCCCCCGGAAAGGTAGGCGGCGGCGGCCGCGTTGGTTCAGGACGCGGTCAGTCTAGTGTGTGGGCGCGGGGGCCACAGCCCCGGAGTCGGCGGATCCGATACCGGCATGTCGTGGATCACCCATCAGACGCGCCGCCGCCAGTTTCCCGGACAACAGCACGGTCGGCACGCCGACGCCGGGCACGGTGCCCGAGCCTGCGAGAACCACATTCGCGCGGCCCCGCACCAGGTTCCGGGTGCGGAAGGGTCCGGTCTGCCGGAACAGGTGCGCGGCCGAGAACGGGGTGCCCGCGATCATGCCCTTGTCCCGCCAGGTGCGCGGGGTGTCGAGGTGGTCTATCCGGAAGTATCGCGAAATGCCTTGATAGCCGCGCTCTTCCAGGGTGGCGAGCAGTTCGCGCAGATAGTGGGGGCCGAGCTGTTCCCAGGCCAGTGGCGCGGCCTCGAGATTCGGGCACGGGGCCAGCAGTGAGAGCGGCTCGTAGCGGACGGTGTCGCGCAGGTGCCCGTCCCGGTCGATGTGCTGTTCGGCACGCTCGATGTAGAGGGTCGGATCGGTGAGCGCGGGCCGGGTGAGCAGCAGCGAGGGATCGCTCATCAGCCGCCCGCGGCCGCGCCGGGCGGCGATCTCGTGGAAGGTCCGGTCCCACTCCCGGCCGAAGTCGATGGTGTGATGTGCCTGTACGGGCCAACTCTGGGCTACGGCGGCGGGAATCGTGCCGTGCGCCACCACCGCAGACGGCGAGGCCCGCAGCCCGATCCGGTGTCGCAGCCCGAAGCGCGGCAGCGATCCGAGGTCGGCGGTCACCACGACGGCGTCGCAGTCGAAGACGCGTCCGTCCGCGGTGCGCACGGCGGTGGCCCGCCGGCCCGTGTAGTCGATGCCGATCACCTCGGCGTTCAGTTCGAGGGTGCCGCCCGCGGCGGTGAACGCGCGGCCGAGCGCCTCGGCAATGGCCCGCATCCCGCCCTCGGGGTAGGTGACGCCCAGGCAGGTGTCCATGTAGGGGATCGCGCCGTACACCCCGAGTGCCCGGTTCGGCGCCATCCCCGCGAACAGGGCCTGGAAACTGAACAGCCGGGCCACCTCCGGGTCCCGCACGATCCGCCGGATCTTGGGCCCGAGCCGCCCGAACGCGCCGAGCCGCACCAGTTTCGCCAGTGCCACCCGCTTCTCCGGAATCCGCACCATGTCCAGCGGGGAATCGAAGTTGGTGTCCATGAACTGCCGGAACTCGGCCTCGTACACGTCTTTCAGCCAGCCGCGCAGCCGCCGGTAGCGGCGCGCCGTGCCCGGCCCGCGCACCTGCGCGACCTCGGCCGCCATCTGCTCCTCGTCGGCGTAGACGCCCATCTCGGAGCCGTCCGCGAACCGTGCCCGATACGCCGGGGCGAGGTCGAGGATCCGCAGGCCGACCGACTCGCGCGTGTGCCCGACCACCGCCAGCGTCTCGTCGATGAGCTCGGGCAGGGTGAGAATCGTTGCCCCGGAGTCGATCTCGTAGTCGGGTCCGCGATACGCGCCGACTCGCCCGCCCGGGCGATCATCGCGTTCCAGGATGGTCACCTGACGCCCTGCGGCCACCAGGTGCAGCGCGGCCGACAGCCCGGACAGTCCCGCACCGATCACCACGACCCGATCGGCCGGTCCCGCAACAGTTCTCATGCCCCGCACCTCGCGCCCGGCCGGTCAGTAGGCACGCGCGGTGGCGGCCAGGGCCATGGCGCGCAGCTGCTGTTTGGCGTCCGGGGTGGCGGTGCTGGCGTCCAGGGCGGTGAGCGCCTGGTCGGTGAGCGAGGCGATCCGCTTCTCGACGGCGTCGACCGCGCCGAGTTCGGTGAGGACCGTGCGCAATTCGGCGACCCGCTCGGGGGTGACATCGGTGCCCAGGCTGGAGCGGATGAGGTCCGCGGCGGCCGGGGCGGTGGCGTCGGCGCGCTGCAGGGCCTCGGCGATGAGGACGGTGCGCTTGCCCTCGCGCAGGTCGTCGCCGGAGGGTTTGCCGGTGACGGCCGGATCGCCGAAGACGCCGAGCAGGTCGTCGCGCAGCTGGAAGGCGATGCCGATATCGGTGCCGAATTCGCGGTAGGCGGCGACCAACTCGGCGGAGGCCCCGGCCAGCGCCGCGCCCATGTGCAGCGGGCGCTCGATGGTGTATGCCGCGGTCTTGTACCGGTTGATCCGCAGCGCCGCCTCGACGGTCTCGTCGCCGGCGGACTCGCCGTGGATGTCGAGCAGCTGCCCGCCCAGCACCTCAGTGCGCATGGCCGCCCACACCGGGGCGAAACGCGCGGCGGCGTCGGCGGGCAGGCCGGCGTCGCGGGTCATGTCGTCGGCCCAGGCCAGGGCCAGATCGCCGATGAGGATGGCGACGCTCACGCCGTAGTGGTCGCTGTCACCCGCCCAGTGCTGATCCCGGTGCCGCTGTTCGTAATCGACGTGCACGGTCGGGAAGCCGCGCCGGGTGCGGGAGGAGTCGATGATGTCGTCGTGGATGAGCGCGCACGCCTGCACCAGCTCCAGTGCGGAGCACGCGGTGAGTACGGCGTCGGCGTCCGGGTCGTCGGCGCTGCGGCCCGCGCCCAGCCAGCCGGTCCACGCGAAGGAGGGCCGGGTCCGCTTGCCGCCGCGAATGACGAAGTCCTCCAGGGCCGCCGCCGCGTCCACGAACACCGGGCCGAGCGGCGCGACGATCGGCTCCCGGGTGCGGAAGAAGGCGGTGAGACGGTCCTCCACGGCGGCGACGAGTGTTCCCGCGCCGACCGGGTGGCGGGTCGGGGTACCGGGTCCGGCGGACAGGGGAGCCTCCTTGGTGAGTGCCGCGGCGCGGCGCGTGCGCAGCCAGCGGGGTTGTGTCCGACTCTACCGACCACCGTGTCGCTGACGGGAATCGGTCGGGTCCGAATCGGTCTCACCTGCTGGGATAAGCGCAGGTCGGGGTCCGGCGCCCGGTCCGGGCCCGTAAAATGTCCGCGTGAGTTTCGACAACGTACGGGGATATTCGACCCCAGGCCGAGTTTCCCGCACGCCTCGGGTGTCCGGAACTCGCTCCATCGTTCAGCAGCTGGGCCCGCGCCCGGACGGGTCGATCCCGTTCTCGGTCGAGTTCAATCCGCCACGCGACGCCGCCGGTGAGGCGCGCCTGTGGCGGGCCGCGCGCGAGTTCGAGCGGCTGCACCCGGCCTTCGTGTCCATGACCTACGGCGCGGGCGGCTCCACCCGTGACCGCACCATCCGGGTCACCGGCCAGCTGGCGCGCGAGACCACGCTGCTCACGGTCGCGCACCTGACCGCGGTGGATCACTCGGTCGCCGAGCTGCGGTCGATCGTCGGCGCGTACGCCGACGCCGGCATCCGGAATCTGCTGGTGCTGCGCGGCGATCCGCCCGGCGACGTGCTGGGGGAGTGGGTCAAGCACCCCGAGGGCGTCGAGTACGCCGACGAACTCGTGCGTATCGTCCGCGACCTGGGCGACTTCCACGTGGGTGTGGCCTCGTTCCCGCAGGGCCACCCGCGCTCCACCGACCTCGACCAGGACACCCACTTCCTGGTGTCGAAACTGCGTGCGGGCGCGGAGTATTCGATCACCCAGATGTTCTTCGACGTGGAGCACTATCTGCGCCTGCGGGATCGGGCCATTGCCTGCGATCCGGTCGAGGGCGCCAAACCGATCATCCCCGAGCTCATGCCGGTCACCTCGCTGCGCACCGTGCAGCGCGCGGAGGAGCTGTCGGGCCGTCCGCTGCCGGCCACGGTGATGGAGCGGCTGCGGAAGGCCGCGGGCGACGGGCCGGAGGAGGATCGCGCCGCGGTCCGTGAGGTCGGCATCGAGATCGCCACGGAGATGGCCCAGCGCCTCATCGCCGAGGGTGCGCCCTGCCTGCATTTCATCACGCTGAATTTCGCCAAGACCACCAGCGAAGTGCTGGCGAACCTGGGCTACACCATGTCGGCGACCCCGGCGCACGCCTGATCCACCACCCGGCATGCCGGATCAAATCCCCGGTATGCGCTGGTCAGCGGAGTAGCGTCGCCCTCGACCCGCGACCTCGAGGGGAGCCACTATGTCCGTGTTCCATCACCTCGTTCGTGTCGCAGGCGCTGTCGGCGCCTGCGCCGCCCTGACGGCCGCCGGTCCGGCAATCCTGGCCGGCCCGGCCGCCGCAGCCCCCGCCGATTCGCCCGCCGCGGCCGTGACCCAGGAGGCGGCCGCCGCCCTGGCCGCCATCACCGCCGTGGGCGACATCGCCGGGTCCGATCCATCGACTCGATTCGATACCGCCGGCCCGTCCGACTGGCTCTCCGCCTACGATCACGCCGTCGACGGCTTGAAGGCCTTGGGCATCCAGCCCTTCCTCTACCCGACCGCCGCCCCCTTCTGCCTCGGCGGCACCACCCTCGGCATCGCCCCCGCCGTGGCGGGCGCCATCCCCGGCCCGTGGCCCAAGTACGGGGTTTCCATTCCCGGCCTGGATCTTTCGGCCGTCAAGGCGGGCCAGACCATGTTCGCCTTCGTCCCCTACGGCATCAGCCCCGACGGCGTCGACACCTCCGGCATGCAGGTGGCCTGGTTCAACATGTCCACCGGCCGTGGCGGCCTCGTCCCCATGGGCCCCCTGAATCAGGTCCTCGACGTCATGATCCCGTCCCAGGTCCCCGCCGAACTCCGCCCCACGGTCGAACAGGCCGTTCGCGACTACTTCACCGCCGCCCTCCCCGTCGGCGGCGTCCGCGCGGTCCCCGTCACCACCGGTTCCGGCGCCGTCCTCGCCGCCGTCTTCGGCACTGTCCGCAACGGCACCTCCACCTGCTTCTTCCTCCCCGCCATCGGCATGACGCCCGTCCCCTGACCGGGCACGGTCAGCGGGTGCCGAGTGGGCGGTCCTTCCATCGCAGCCCGCCCGCCCGGTACCCGCGGTGGGAGCGGGCCGACAGCGTCAGGTAGGCCGCGACCGACAGCGGATGTGCCAGCGCGGCAACGACATCCGCGCCGCCCGGGGTGCCGCCGCTCTCGGTCGAGCGGGCCAGCAGCCGGGCGGTGACCGCTGCGCCGTAACCCAGCAGTCCCATCCGGCGCAGTCGTCCGCGCCCGCATACCGCCGCCAGCGGCGGGGCCCAGAACGCCAGGGCCGCAACCGAACCGACCGCGAGGCTGCCGGCCGGGCCGCCGTAGGCGGACCACAGCCAGCGGGTGTATCCCTCGGTGAGCTCGGTCGTGTTGCGGTACATCCGGGTTTCGGCGAGGGGGCCGGCCGTGACCAGGGTGGTGTGGTGTCCGCCGCGGCGCAGACGGCGGGCGATGGCCAGGTCTTCGGTCACGCTGTCGGCCACGGCCGCGTGACCGCCGAGGGCGGCGTAGGCCGCGGCGTCGAAGACCAGGAACTGGCCGCAGGCTACGGCCATCGCGGGGCGCAGGGTCCGGTTGGCCAGGGTGATGGGCAAGGTCGAGGCCCAGGACCAGCACAGGAGTGGCTGGACCAGGCGCTCCACGGGCGATTCGGCGCGCTGCCGGGGCCACGGGCACACCAGGTCGGCCCGGGCCGAACGCAATTCGCGCACGGCTGCCGCCAGCGCGGCGGGCGCGAGCCGGATATCGGCGTCGAGGAAGATCAGCGTGCCGGTGGGGGGTCCGGGTGCGGGCGACTCGAGGGCGAGATCGGCCAGATGGGCGCAGGCGGCGGTCTTGCCGGTCCAGCCGGGGGCGGGGTCGATATCGTTGCGGGAGAGCAAGAATCGGTCGTCGTCGACGATGACGGTGCGGGCTGCGGCGGTGGTGCCGTCGGTGGAGCCGTCGTCGAGGATCAGCACCCGGAGCCGTGGAATGCCCTGCTGGGCGCGCAGATCGGCGATGAGGGCGGGAAGGCGGGCGGCCTCGTTGCGGGCGGGGACGCAGACGGTCACCGGTTCGGTGACGGGTGGGCCGGCGGGCCGGAGGCGGCGGGTGCCGAGGAGGTTCGCCAGGGCGGTTGCGGCGCCGAGGGCGGCGACGGCGCTACCGGCCGTCACCGCCCTGGCGGCGAGGGTCATCGAGTCTTGGTGCGATCGGGGCGCAGCCAGCGGGCCGCGCGGACGTAGGCCGGCGGATCGGGGTTGCGGGTCATGTAGGCGAGGACGGCGACCACGGCCGCGACCGCGAGGGTGATTCCCCCGACGATGCCCGCCCAGCCGGCGAAGGAGCGCGTATTCGGGTCCGCGTAGCCGACTTCCGCATGCAGGGTGCTGACATCCCCGGCGGGGAGCTTCCAGGACACCACGGAGTCGCCCGCGCGGGTGCCGTTGGTGGTGGCGACGCGGGCCGGGAAGGCCACGGTCAGCTGCACGTCGGAACCTTGGGGCGGCAGGCTCTTCAGGTCCACCCGGCCGGTCAGGGTGACCAGGTCGCCGGTGCGGCTGAAGACCAGGTTGAACATGCCGGAGGTCTGGTCGGACATGCTGCCCAGCTGCTGCACCTCACCGAAGGAGAGATCGTCGAAATACACCTGGCTGCCGACGTATCCGTCCTGCGTGTAGGAATCCACCCGCACCTTGCCCTGCAACCCGTCGGGCGCCTTGAGCTGCGGCCCCTTGTCCTTGTCGTTCTGGGGCACGGCCGCCGCGACGATGTGGCCCGACACCCGGTCATTGGAGGACACACCCATGGACACCTGCACCCGCAGGCATCCGGTCAGCATGACGCCGAGCCCCGCGAACAGGACCACGGCCAGCATCCGCACCCACCGGCGCGGTCGCCGCGCTCCCGACGCATTGGGATCCGACGGTGTCATGGATTCGGGCGTTTCCTCTGCTGTCGACATGTTCGGACTCGGCTGCACGGGTCACATCGTGCCATGCGCCCCGGGCCACAGGGTGATTCGACGGGCGCTCAGCGTCCGAACCAGCGGAATCCCCAGCAGACCGAGCCCGCAGAACCCGTAGCCGGCCGACACCGGCAGCCCCAGGAACACCGCGTGCGCCAGCGTCGAGCCCAGCCAGGTCCACATGAATACCGCCACCGGAACCATGCGCGCCGCGCCGATATCCGGAGCGGTCCGATCCCACCACTCCAGCAACCCCGCCATCACCGCCGCCACCGTGAACCAGCCGGCATAGTTGGTGACCGGAATCTGGCCCAGCCCCGGCAATCCAGCTACCGTCGAGCGCCACGTCCACTGCCCATCCGCGACCAGCTGCGGATCCAGGAACAGATCCCACCCGACGGCCCCGAGCGCCGTCAGCGAAATCCGCCCGGCCGCACCATGACCCAGCATCCCGGCCACCACCCATACGGGATACAGCCCACCGGTCCAGGCCAGCGGCACGATCAGCGGCACCCCGAGCAGCTCGGGACCCAGCCGACCGCTCGCATAGTCGTAGCTACCGAACGGGAACCCGGTCGCGATCCCCAGCACCTCCGCACCGAACCCGATCCCGGACACGATCGCCGGCAAACCAGCAGCCCACCGCACCCCGCGCGTCACCCCGGCATGCACCAGAGCCGTCGCCGCCGACAGCAATACGACCACCACGGTCACCCGATCCCGCCCTGCCCCGTGCGCCAGCGGATACGTGATCTGCACCAGGACCAGCACCACAGCCGGCGTCGCCGCGATCGCCGCGGCCCGGCTGGGGAATCCGGTCTCCGCTCGCCCCGCGCCGATCGGTGTCGGACGTCCGGGGCGCCGAGACGATGGCGCCTGCGCCGACCACGGCGATTTCGGCGCGGCCGCGGTGGGGTTGGTGCGCTCGGGTAGGTCCGGGGAGGTCATCGACGCAGCGAGAAGAGGCGGCGGGGTCGCAGGTCGTGTTCGACCAGGCGGGCCGCACTGCGTCCGCTCGCACCGGAGACGCCGCCGCCGGGATGCGTGGACGCGCCCGTGAGGTACAGCCCCGGCGCCCCCGGAACCCGCTGCCCCGAGAGTTCGGGCAGCGGCCGCCACATGAACATCTGGTCGATGGACATCTCGACGTGCATGACATTGCCGCCCAGCAGCCCCATCTCGCGTTCCAGGTCGGCGGGCGTCTGGACGAAGCGCTGCGTCACCGTCCCGGCGAATCCCGGTGCGTGCGCGTCGACTTCGGCGATGATGCGGTCGGCCTCGCGGTCGGCGTGCGCGGACCAGGCGGTGCCGTCGGCCAGGTCATAGGGATACCACTGCGACCACAGCGTGACCTGATGCTCACCCGCGGGCGCGATGCTCGGATCCAGGGCGCTGAAACTCATGGCCAGCACGACCGGTCGCGGCGGCAGATCCCCGGCCAGCGCGGCGCCGTGCGCGCGACGCAGCTCGCGGCGATCGGTGACGAGAAGCTGCAGGCCGTGAGCGGATTCGGCGGTCTCCGCGCCTGGATACCGGGGCAGATCGCTGAGCGCGGCCCGCACCACCATGCCGATGCCCGGTCCCACCCGAATGCGCCGCCGCCAGCCGGCGAGCACCCGGGCGTCGAATCCGCCCTGCTCCAACAGGTTCAGCGTGGTGAGGATGTGGGTGCCCGCGATCACGGTGTCCGCCTCCACGTTTCGCTCTTCCGTGGTGCGCACCTCCCAGCGGTCTCCGGCCCGGACGATCGCGGTGACCGCGTCCCCGGCGCTCACGATGCCGCCGTCCGATTCCAGCCGCGCCACCAGCGCCGTGGTGAGCGCCCCGCTGCCGCCGACCGCGCGGCCCGGCGGCAGCGTGTGCATGAGCGCCGCGAATCCCACCATGGGCGCGGACCCGGGTTCGGACATGGGCGGCCCGGACTGCGCGCCGAACCAGGCCAGCGCGGCCTTGAGCCGTTCACTGTCGAAGAGGCTGTCCAGCAGCGCGTCTCCGGTCTGCATCATCTCCCGCGACAGGGCCCCGGCACTGCTGCGGCCGGTCGCCCCGGCCGCCTCGCGAGGGTCCATGCCCCAGAACGCCTTCAGCAGGTTCCCGCCCGTCGGCGTCGCCGAGAACGCCCGCATCACCCGGGCGCTGCGCGGTCCCCACACGGTCACGAACCGCCGATACGCCTCGGCATCCCGTTCCCCGCACGCTGCCGTGATGGACGCGCAGGTCCGGTCCACATCGCGATGGAACACGATCGGCGGCAGCCCGCTCCCGGGGGGCGCGGGCGCGAAAGCCCATGGGTCGCAGTCGATGTACCGCAGCCCGAACCGGGCCAGCTCCAGCTCCTCGATGATCCCGGTGTGCCGGATCATGATGTGCGCCGACGAGCCCCGATCGACCAGGTGACCCGGGAACCGCTCCACCGTCGACACCGCCCCGCCCAGTACGGTGTCGCGCTCGAGCACCTCGACCCGATGCCCGGCCCGCGCCAGATAGCAGGCCGCGACCAGCGCATTGTGCCCGGAACCGACGATGACGACGCGGCGGGCGCCGAGGTCGCCGCGGCTCACAGGGGCAGCCGCCGGCCGAGCACCGCGAACCGCCTGGTGTCGCCGGAGAAGATGAAGTGCCGCACCACATCTCCGAACCCCTGCCGCCGATACAGCCGCCAGGCCCGGTTGGATTCCCTATCCACCTCCGGCGTGGACAGCAGCACGGTCGGCTCGGGCCGGTTCTGCAACAGCCGGGTGAGCAGGATCTCGCCGAGCCCGCGGCCCTGCGCCGCCGGGTGCACGTGCAGCTCGGTGAGTTCGAAGTAGTCCGAAAGCAGTTCCCGCGCGGCGTGTTCGGGCCATCCGGTGCGCCGCATGCCGCTGTACACCTGCTGATGCCACCACTGGTGCGCCGCACCGTGATACCCGTAGGCGATGGCCACGATGGGCGCGGTGCGCAGGTCGAGCCGTCCGTCGTCGTCGGGCAGCACCGCCGCCACCGCTTGCCAGCCGGGCCGGGTGGTGTGCTCGGTCCACATGGGCGCGCGCTGGTGTTCGGTGCCGCGCGGGTAATCCATCGCCGCCACATAGACCGAGAGGGCGTCGTGCAGCCGGTGCCGCAGGGTAGCGGCCGACAGGTCGACCACCACGGGCGCGGGCGTCGGTTTGGGGGTGACTGCGGTCATCGGCTGGACGCAACTCTCGTTGGCGCGGACGGATGTGGTCGACAGTAGCGCCACTGGGGAGCGTCAACTTGTCGGTGGGTCTCTCTATATTCAAACCCACGAGAAACCTTCGAATATCTGTTCGATCTTTCCAGCGGGCGAAATGCCTGATCGGGACCGGATGTCCTTCTGGGAAGCGAATGCAGGTGTGCGAGTGGGGAGGTACCCGAAATGAGCGGGAAAACTGAACGACCGGGCCATCCCGGCCGCGCCGGCGATCTACTGCGCAAAGCGGACGGTCTATTGCTGGAAGCCCAGGGGGAAACCGATCCGGCGGAACGCTTCCGCACGGCCTACCTCGCCGCCCTCCGCGGCGCGGGCGCCGTGCTGGCACTCACGGGAGCAGACCGCGCGCCCCGTGCGCGTTCTCGCAACGCCTGGGTCCTGATGCAGCGCGCGGCACCGGAATTCGTGATGTGGGCCGACTATTTCACCGGTCAGTCCGAGACCCGGGCTGCCCTGGAGGCCGGTTTGCCGCGGCCCATCGATGATCACCGCGCGGACGAGTTCGCTTCGCGGGTAAACGCATTCCTGCACGACGTGGCGGACCTGCTGGCCGCCGCGGCCCGGCTGCGGCCCAGTTCAGGGTGGGTAACCGGAATGCTGGCGTGAGTATCGGCGAGTAGGTGGTCGCGGTCTGATCGAACTCGTATTATTGGTGGCAGACAGCCGCCAAGGTCGGCTATCCGTCGTCTACCCGGAGACGACAGCCACCACCTAGTGCCGGGGGAGGTACCGTGCCACTCTCCGAGCACGAGCAGCGCATGCTCGAACAGATCGAGAGCGCGCTCTATGCTGAGGATCCGAAGTTCGCCTCGACTGTTCGGGGTGGACGGTTACGTTCTGCCACTGGTCGACGCAGACTTCAGGCGGCCGCCCTGTTCGTCCTCGGTCTGTTCCTATTGGTGGCCGGTATTGCCGCGCCGTTCAAGCCGGGCGGCTTCCCGATCATCAGTCTGGTCGGATTCATCATCATGTTCAGCGCGGGTGTGCTGTTGCTGATCGGTGGCCCTCGGATGGGCGCGCCGAGCAGTCGCGGCGCCGATGCGCATCCCAGCGCGGGCGGCGCTCCCGGCGCCGGCCACGGGAAGCCTCGCAAGCAGGGCGGGTTCTCCGCGCGGATGGAGGACCGGTTCCGCAAGAGGTTCGAACAGGACAGTTGACCGGGCTGCCGTGCCGCCGAGGGTTTTCGGCGTCGCACGGCAGCGGACCATGATCGACTAACTGAAGATTCAGCGACACGCCGTGACGCCACACCGATTTGGGGTGTGGCGTCACGGCGTTTCTCATTGGTGCCGATTCGGCGTGTCGGGAGCGGTCCAGGATTCCCCATACCTCCCCACAGGGGGTCCCCACCGCGCCCCACGAATGTCGGAAATGCACGCTATCTGCGGGTTTGCTAGCGGTTGTCGGACGCTCCCCGGCGCGCGTCGCGCGTGTCGGGGGAACTGCAGGAAATCTTCCCCACCTCGGTGATAGCTGGTGTGACCTGCGAAGTTCGCCAAGCGGGGACCGAGATCACCGACGCTTTCGATTGAAAGTGGGGGAAAGTGGGGTAATGTGGAGCCCGCACTACAGGAGGCCGAACAGTCGAGAGGGTGATCCGGCAGGAGGTGTCGAGGCTTGTTTCTCGGGACCTATACCCCTCGGTTGGACGACAAAGGGCGACTGACGTTGCCTGCGAAGTTCCGGGACGAGCTGGCGGGAGGGTTGATGGTCACGAAGGGACAGGACCACAGCCTTGCCGTGTATCCCAAGAACGAGTTCACCGCCCTGGCGCGGAGAGCCGCGGCGGCATCCCGGTCCAATCCGCAGGCCCGCGCATTCGTCCGGGCCTTGGCGGCTTCCAGTGATGAGCAGCGTCCGGATGCACAGGGCCGGATCATGCTGTCGGCCGAACATCGCCGCTACGCCAATCTGTCCAAGGATTGCGTGGTGATCGGTTCGGTCGACTTCCTCGAAATTTGGGACAAGACGGCGTGGGATTCCTACCTCGCCGAGCACGAGGAGGATTACTCGCAGGCCAGAGACGAGTCGCTGGGCGGGATCTTCTAGCCCGCAGCGAGGCGAGTGCCCTGCGGCCTCTGCCCGACACCGACCCTGACGTACTTCCCCAACGCCAGGTACGGTGCTTCGGTCAGAGACCACGGGGCATTCGCCCAATTCGAAGGTCCTTTTCGCTAGCGACCATATATGGCCGTGCGAATGAACGTGAGGCAGGAAATTCCGGGAGGTCGAGGTGCACCGAGGCAGTGATGGCCCCCGCCATGTTCCGGTTCTCCTCCATCGCGCCGACGAAATCCTCGGTCCCGCATTGCATTCCGAGGGCGCGGTCTACCTGGACTGCACGCTGGGGCTCGGCGGTCATGCCGAGTACTTCCTGCAGACGTATCCGAATATCCGCCTGGTCGGGCTGGATCGCGACACCGCGGCGCTGAAGCTGGCGGGCGAGCGACTAGCACCGTTCCGGGATCGGATCACCCTGGTGCACACCAGGTATGACGGCATCGCGCCCGCGCTCGAGCAGGCCGGGTTGCCCGACAAGGGCTCGGTCAGCGCGATTCTGATGGACCTGGGTGTGTCCTCCATGCAGCTGGACGAGGCCGATCGCGGGTTCGCCTACTCCATCGACGCGCCCCTGGACATGCGGATGGACTCCAGCACCGGCCCCACGGCCGCCGATGTGCTCAATACCTACAGCCATGGCGAGCTGGCCCGCGTGCTGAAGACCTACGGCGAGGAACGGTTCGCGGGCAAGATCGCCGCCGAGATCGTGCGGCGCCGCCAGCGCACCCCGTTCACCACCAGCGCGCAGCTCGTGGAGCTGCTCTACGACGCCATCCCGGCCGCGGCCCGGCGCACGGGCGGGCATCCGGCCAAGCGCACCTTCCAGGCATTGCGGGTGGAGGTCAACCGCGAGCTGGAGTCCCTGGAGGCCGCGCTGCCCGCCGCGCTGGACGCGCTGGCCCCGGGCGGCCGCATCGTGGTCATGAGTTACCAGTCCTTGGAGGACCGGGTGGTGAAGGCGGCGCTGGCCAAGCGGTCGGTATCGCGCACGCCCCTGGACCTGCCGGTCGAATTGCCCGGTATGGGACCGGAATTCAGGATTCTGACCCGCGGCGCGGAGAAGGCCACCGAGCAGGAGATCGAGGACAACCCGCGGGCCGCTCCGGTGCGCATGCGGGCGGCCGAACGGATCGTAGGGGAGGAGTAATCGTGAGGTTCCGGGGTAGAACGGCGCACCGGGCGGGCATCCGCGGGGTCGGAGCCGCGCTATGACGATCAGGACGCAGGCGACGGGCCGGGGGGCCCGCCGGGTGCAGGCCGCCGAACGGGTGAAATCGGGTGCGGCGCAACGGGCCTACGCGCGCCGGCGCAATCGGGAGGGCGGGACCGACCTGCCGGGTATGCGCCGGGGCCGGCGCAGCGATCCGATGCCACGCGGCCGTATGTCCTTCGTGGCCACCATCATCGCGCTGCTGGGCTGCGGCCTGGCGTTGACGCTGCTGCTCACCACCCGGGCCACCGAGGACAGCTATCAGCTCGGCGATCAGCGCCGCGCCAACCAGAAGCTGTCCGACGAGCGGGACGCGCTGCAACGTGAGGTGGCCTCGGCCGATTCGGCCCCCGAATTGGCCAAGCGCGCAGCCGAACTGGGCATGATCCCGGCCAAGGATCCGGCCCGGCTGGTGATCGGCCCGGACGGTCAGGTCACGGTGGTCGGCAATCCGCAGCCCGCTCAGGGAGCGCCCGCGCCGCCGCTCAACACGACGCCGTCGGCCGCCGCGCAGCCGCCGAAGCTGCAGCAGGCCCAGGGCGAGCGAGTGATCCCGGTGACCACGCCGCCCGCCCCGCCGACCACCACCGCCGCGAATCCCGTTCCGGCGGCGCCGGTCACGACTCCGCAGAACCCGCAGGTGCAGGCGAACGGAGCGCCCCGATGAGCCGCACCGCGGCGCCGGCGAACGGGGTTGGTCGATGAGCCCTACCCGCGCGGGGCGCGGGCGCGATTCCGGCCGGGGCCGGTCCGATTCCGGTCGAGGGCGGGTCGCCGCCGCCGGCCGGAGTCGGTCGGGTTCCGGCCGTGCCGGTTCGGGGCCGGGACGTCGGTCCAGGCCGCGGCCCGCTCCGGGACTGGACTCGAGCACGCGATTCCGGTTCGGGGTGGGCCGGTTGGTCATGCTGGTGGCGCTCGCGGTGGCGGCCATCCAATTGCTGTGGGTGCAGAGTATTTCCGCGCCGAAGCTGTCCGCGGAGGCGGCCAGCCAGCGCACCGTGAAGGTGGCCGATCCGGCCAACCGGGGGCCGATCACGGATCGGTACGGGAAGTCGCTGGCATTCACCATCGCGGCGAAGGAGCTCCACTTCCAGCCGGTGCGGGTGCGCAAGGATTTGGCGGACGCGCACGACAAGACGCCCAAGACCGCACCGGATCCGGATGATCGGCTGGCGGCCATCGCCAAATACATTCACGAGAAGCTGGGCAATGACGCGCCCGAGAAGGACATCCTGGCCAAGCTGAAGAGCGACGAGCCGTTCGTGTACCTCGCGCGGAACGTGGACCCCCGGGTCGCCTCGGACATCACTCTGCAGTTCCCCGAGGTCGGGATGGATCGGCAGGATATGCGCGAGTACCCCGGTGGGTCCCTGGCCGCCAATGTGATCGGCGCGACCGGCTGGGACGGGCACGGCCAGATCGGCCTGGAGTCCTCGATGGACGCGCTGCTGGCCGGCTCCGACGGCTCGGAGACCTACGACCGCGGCTCCGACGGCGCGGTGATCCCGGGTTCGTGGCGTGACCGCCAGCCCGCGGTGAACGGCTACGGCCTCGAGCTCACCCTGGATTCGGATCTGCAGTACTACGTGCAGCAGCAGGTGCAGCAGGCCAAGGACCTCTCGGGCGCGGGCGCGGCCTCGGCGGTGGTGCTGGACGTGCACACCGGCCAGGTGCTGGCCATGGCCAATGACAACACCTTCAATCCCGCCATGGGACCGCAGTATTGGTCCACCACCGATCTGGGCAATCCGTCGGTGCAGGAGGTGTACGAGCCGGGCTCGGTGAACAAGATCGTCACCGCGGCCGCGGCCATCGAGTACGGCCTCACCACTCCCGATGAGGTGCATCAGGTTCCGGGCAGCATCTTCATGGGCGGTGTCACCGTGCACGATGCCTGGGATCACGGCGTTACCCCCTACACGACCACCGGGATCTTCGGTAAGTCCTCGAACGTGGGCACCCTCATGCTGGCGCAGCGCGTCGGCGAGGACCGCTATTTCGACATGCTCAAGAAGTTCGGCCTGGGCCAGCGCACCGGCGTCGGCCTGCCGGGTGAGAGCGCAGGCGTGGTGCCCGCCCGGGACCAGTGGTCAGGCTCCACCTTCGCCAACCTGCCCATCGGCCAGGGTCTTTCGATGACGACCCTGCAGATGACCAGCATGTACCAGGCCATTGCCAATGGCGGCGTGCGGGTTCCGCCGCGCATCGTGAAGGCCAAGATCGCCCCGGACGGCACCCGCACCGAGGAGGAGCCGCCGGAGGGCGTCAAGGTGGTCACCCCGCAGACCGCGCAGACGCTGCGCCAGATGTTCCAGGCCATCGTGCAGAAGGATCCGCGTGGTATCCAGAGCGGCACCGGCAGCCCGGCCGCCATCGAGGGCTATCAGATCGCGGGCAAGACCGGCACGGCTCAGCAGATCGATCCGAAGTGCCGCTGCTATTCCAGCGACCGCTACTGGATCACCTTCGCGGGCATGGCCCCCGCCGACAATCCCCGCTATGTGATCGGCATGATGCTGGATGCGCCGGTGCGCAGCTCCGACGGCAGCGGCGGCGGCTCGGCCGCGCCCCTGTTCCACAGCATCGCCTCATGGCTGTTGCAGCGCGACCGCATCCCGCCGTCGCCGCCTGCCAAACAGCTGATTCTGCAGGCGAGTTAGAGCAGGGAGCGGATGGTTGTGACACCCACCGCCGCCGGTGTGTGCGCCGGCGGGTGACCGAACTCCGCCGTGCCGATCGCGCGGCGATCGAACACAGGTAACCTGACACGTCGATCCGGTCATCCGGACCGATTCATGCATATGACCGCCCCTGGAGAGGAGCTTCGTGCCCGCGCAGTCGGTTCCGCGCAGCGGAGATCGAGCAGAGCCGCCGAGCGGAGATCGGGCACCGCATGTGCTTCGGCCCGCCGCGCCGCCGACCACCGCCCTGCGCACGGTGGCGGAGCTGACGGGCGCGCGGCCCGCGGAATTCGCGGCAGCACTCGAGGACGTCCAGGTCACCGGCATCGAGCAGCGCTCGAACGCGGTGCTGCCGGGTGATCTGTTCGCCGGTCTGGCCGGAGCCCACGCGCACGGCGCACGCTTCGCCCACGACGCGGTCGAGCGCGGCGCGGTCGCGGTGTTCACCGATCCGGCGGGCGCGGAACTGATCGGCGAGATCGCCGTCCCGGTGCTCGTGCACGACGCGCCTCGCGCGGTGCTCGGCGAGTTGTCTTCGGCCCTTTACGGTGATCCGTCTCGCAAACTCCGCATTGTCGGTATCACCGGTACGTCCGGCAAGACGACCACGTCGTATCTGGTGGAGGCCGGGCTCGCCGCGGCCGGGCTGCGCACCGCCCTGATCGGCACCATCGAGACCCGCATCGGCGGCGTCCGGGTGCCCTCGGCGCTCACCACGCCCGAGGCTCCGCAGCTGCACGCCATGTTCGCGCTCATGGTCGAGCGGGGTGTGGACGCGGTGGTCATGGAGGTCTCCAGTCATGCCCTGGCGCTGGGCCGGGTGGACGGGGTGAGCTTCGCGGTCGGCGCGTTCACCAACCTGTCCCAGGACCACCTCGACTTCCATGCCGATTTCGAGGACTATTTCGCCGCCAAGCGCCGCCTGTTCATTCCGGACGGCCCGGCCTCGGCCGCCGCGGCGCGCCCGTCGGTGGCCGCGCGCGCGGCCGTGATCTGCGTTGACGACCAGTGGGGCCGACGCCTGGCGGACGACGTATCCGACTGTCTCGCAGCCGGATCCGGTGATACCACGGGCCGCCTGCGCACCGTGGCGACCCGGCCGGGCGTGCCCGCGGACTGGACCGCCGGCGCGGCCACCGCCGGGCCCGGCGGCACCCAGGAGTTCACCGCTTCGGGGCCGGGTGTCAATGTGGATGTGCGGCTGCGGCTTCCGGGCGCGTACAACATCGCCAATGGAATCCTGGCGGCCGCCGTGTGCGCGGCGGCCGGGGTCGAGGCGGAGACTGCCGCTGCGGCGTTCGGCACGGTCGATGTGCCGGGCCGCATGCAGCGGGTGGATAGGGGTCAGGAGTTTCTGGCCGTGGTCGATTACGCGCACAAGCCCGCCGCGATCGAATCGGTCGTGGCGACCCTGCGCACGTGGTTGGCCGACCGCCAGCGCCTCCCCGGGCTTGGGGAGGGCCGTCTGGCCGTAGTGGTGGGCGCGGGCGGTGATCGCGATGCCGGCAAGCGGCCCCTGATGGGTGCGGCGGCGGCGCGCGGCAGCGACCTGGCCATCATTACCGACGACAATCCGCGCGGCGAGGACCCGGCCGCCATCCGCGCCGCGGTGCTCGCCGGTGCCGAACAGGTACCGGTCGCGGAACGCGGTGAGGTCCGGGAGGTTGGGGACCGGGCGGCCGCGATCAAGACCGCCGTCGACTGGGCGCAGCCCGGCGACGTGGTGCTGGTCGCGGGCAAGGGACATGAGACAGGGCAGGAGATTTCAGGCGTGAAGCATCCGTTCGACGACCGCGAGGTACTCGCGGCCGCCCTGTCGGAAAAGACGAGGGACCTGACGCTTTCATGATCGAGATGACTTTGCGGGAGATCGCGGAGGTCGTCGGCGGCACGCTGCACGACGCCCCCGATCCCGAGGCGAAGGTCACCGGCTCGGCCGAATTCGATTCGCGCCGTATCGGTTCCGGTGACCTGTTCCTGGCGCTGCCCGGTGAGCGCGCCGACGGCCACGACTTCGCGGCGCAGGCCGTCGCGCAGGGCGCGGTCGCGGTGCTGGCCGCCCGGCCCGTCGGGGTGCCCGCCATCGTGGTGACGCCCCGACCCGGGAACACGCGGGCCATCGCGCTGGCCCACGACACCGACGGCTCCGGCGCGGCGGTGCTGTACGCGCTCGGCGCGCTGGCCCGCGCCAGCGTGGACCGCCTGGTCGAGACCGGGAACCTGACGGTGATCGGTGTGACCGGCTCCGCCGGCAAGACCTCCACCAAGGATCTGCTGGCGGCGGTGCTGGCGCCGCTGGGACCCGTTGTGGCCCCGCCCGGTTCGTTCAACAACGAGCTGGGCCACCCGTGGACTGCGCTGCGCGCCGGCGCCGGGACCCGCTTCCTGGTGCTCGAGCTGTCCGCCCGCGGACCCGGGCACATCAAGGCGCTCACCGAGATCGCCCCGCCGGGTGTGGGTGCCGTGCTCAATGTCGGCACCGCACACCTGGGCGAGTTCGGCAGCCGCGAGGTGATCGCGCAGACCAAGGGCGAGCTCGTCGAGGCCCTGCCGGCCTCCGGGCTGGCGGTGCTGAACGCCGACGACCACCTGGTCACGAAGATGGCCGATCGGACCGCCGCTCGCGTGGTGACCGTCGGCCAGGCCGCCAACGCCGATGTCCGCGCCTCCGACGTGGTTCTCGACGACCAGGCCCGCGCCCGATTCACCTTGCACGCCAACGGCGAGTCGATCGAGGTCCAGCTGGCCGTGCACGGTGAGCACCAGGTCGGCAATGCGCTGTCCGCGGCCGCCGTCGCCCTGGACCAGGGCGCGGACCTCGCGACCGTCGCGCGGGCGCTGTCCGGCGCGACCGCCGTCTCGGCGCACCGCATGGACGTGCGGACTCGCGCCGACGGCGTCACCGTCGTCAACGACTCCTACAACGCCAACCCGGATTCGGTGCGTGCCGCGCTCAAGGCGCTGGTCACCATGTCCAAGGCCGGGACCGAGCCGCGCCCCAGCTGGGCGATCCTCGGTGAAATGGCAGAACTGGGCGAGGAATCCGTCCTCGAGCACGACAAGATCGGCCGCCTGGTGGTGCGCCTGGATGTGGATCGCCTGGTTGTGGTCGGCCAGGGCCGCCCCGTGCGCGCCCTGTTCCAGGGCGCGGTGCAGGAGGGCTCCTGGGGTGAGGAGGCCATCCACGTGCCGGACATCGACGCGGCCATCGCCCTGCTCGACGAGGAATTGGAGCCGGGTGCGGTGGTGCTGGTGAAGGGTTCGAACTCCGCTGGCCTGTGGACGGTCGCCGACCATCTGATCGGTGCGGAGCAGGAGGCCGCGCGATGACCCAGATCCTCTTGTCGGCGGCCATCGCGCTGACCGTCTCCATCCTGCTGACCCCCGTGGTGATCCGTTACTTCGCCAAACAGGGCTTCGGACAGGAGATCCGGGTCGACGGCCCGGAGAGCCACAAGGCCAAGCGCGGCACCCCCACCATGGGCGGCGTCGCCATCATGATCGGCATGTGGGCCGGCTACCTCGGCTCGCACCTGATCTCCATGACCTACGGCGAACCGGGCCCCTCGGCCTCGGGCCTGCTGGTCATGGGCCTGGCCACCGCCCTGGGCTTCGTCGGCTTCACCGATGACCTGATCAAGCTGCGCAAGCAGCGCAACCTGGGCCTGACCGCGGCCGGCAAGTACATCGGCCAGCTCACCGCGGCCGTCGTCTTCGGCGTCCTGGCCCTGCAGTTCAAGAACATTCACGGTCTGACCCCCGGCGACAAGCGCCTGTCCTACACGCGCGACATCAATACGCTGTCGATGAGCGTGGTGGTCTTCCTGGCGTTCGTCTGCCTGCTGGTGGTGGCCTGGTCCAACGCGGTGAACCTGACCGACGGCCTGGACGGCCTGGCCGCTGGCTCGATGAGCCTGGTGCTGGGCGCGTACATGATCATCACGTTCTGGCAGTGGCGTAACTCCTGCTCCGCGCACGCGGTCGCGGGGTGCTACCAGGTTCGAGATCCGCTCGATCTGGCCCTGGTCTGCGCCGCGGGCGGCGCGGCCTGTATCGGCTTCCTATGGTGGAATGCCGCGCCCGCCAAGATCTTCATGGGCGACACCGGCTCGCTGATGCTGGGCGGTCTGCTCGCGGGCCTGTCCATCACCACCCGCACCGAGCTGCTCATGGTCGTCATCGGCGCGCTGTTCGTGGCCGAGGCCGCGTCGGTGGTGCTGCAGGTGGCGGTCTTCCGCGCCACGCGCAATCGCCTGTTCAAGATGGCACCGTTCCATCACCACTTCGAGCTGAGCGGGTGGGCCGAGACCTCGGTCATCATCCGGTTCTGGTTGCTGGCCGGTATGGCCTCGGCGATCGGACTGGGCCTGTTCTACAGCGAATACCTCTCTGCGGCAGGGTGAGTGAGCAATGTCCGAACATTCTCCGAGGGTCCTGCGATCGCCGGGGCCCATGCTCGAATTCCTACGTGGCCGTGATGTGCTGGTGGCCGGTTGGGGCGTCTCCGGACGCTCGCTGATCGAGCCGCTGCAGGACATCGGCGCGCGGCCGGTGGTCACCGACGGCGGCGAGAAGGCGCTCGCCGAGGCCGCCGAACTGGGCCTCGGCACCGCCACCAGTGCCGACCTGCTCAAACCCGATGCGCTGCAACGCTTCGCGCTGGTGATCACCAGCCCGGGCTGGCGGCCGGACTCTCCGGTGCTGGTCTCGGCCGTCACCGAGGGCATTCCGGTGTGGGGCGATGTCGAGTTCGCCTGGTGGGTCGATCAGGCCCGCATCTACGGCCCGGTCCGCAAGTGGCTGGTGGTGACCGGCACCAATGGCAAGACCACCACCACCCAGATGACGCACTCCATCCTGCGCGCCGCCGGGATTCCCTCGGTGGCCTGCGGCAATATCGGCCTGCCCATCCTGGACGCGCTGCGCCGCACCCCGGGCCCGCAGATCCTGGCGGTGGAACTGTCCTCCTTCCAGCTGCACTGGGCGCCGTCGGTGCGCCCGGAGGCCGGCGTGGTGCTGAACGTGGCCGAGGATCACCTGGATTGGCACGGTGGCCTGGACGCATACGCCGCCGCCAAGGCGCGCGCGCTGACCGGACGGGTCGGCGTGGTCGGCCTGGACGACGCCGTCGCCGCGGCGCTGGCGCGAAAGTCCAAGGCGCGCCGCACCGTCGGCTTCCGCATCGGCGTCCCCGCCGACGGCGAGCTGGGCGTGGTGGACGGCAAGCTGCTCGACCGCGCCTTCACCAAGGCCGCCATCCTGGCCGAGGTCGGTGACATCAGCCCGCAGGGCCCGGCCGGTGTGGCCGACGCCCTGGCCGCCGCCGCGCTGACCCGATCCATCGACGTGGCACCGCAGTTCGTGAAGGAGGGCCTGCAGGAGCACAAGGTCGGCCCGCACCGGGCGGCCTTCGTGCGGGAGCTGTCCGGCGTGGAATTCGTCGACGACTCCAAGGCCACCAACCCGCACGCCGCGCGCTCCTCGATCCTGGCGCACCCCAGCGTGGTCTGGGTGGCCGGCGGTCAGCTCAAGGGCGCTGGCGTCGAGGACCTCATCGAGGAATGCCGCGAACATCTCGTCGCGGCCGTGCTGTTCGGCCAGGACGCGGCGGCGATCGCGGCCGCGCTCGCGCGACACGCGCCCGATGTGCCGGTCGTGGAGCTGAATTCGGGGGACGATGCTCGGATGGGTGACCCCTTCACCGAGATCGAGCCCGAAGCGGTGATGGCGCGCGCGGTGCGCGTGGCGGCCGGCTTCGCCCATCGCGGCGATACCGTGCTGCTGGCCCCGGCCGCGGCGTCCCTGGACATGTTCGCCGACTACACGCACCGCGGCCGCAGCTTCGCCGCCGCCGTGCAGGCCCTGGACGAGAAGGACATCGGGAGAACCGAATGACGACGGCGACGCCGCGGCGGGCCGGGAACCAGACCCAGCGACCGAGAATCGGATGGTTCGGGGCCTGGCTGGCCCGCCCGCTGGCGTCGTTCCATCTCGTGGTGGCGATCGCGGTGCTGCTCACCGTGCTCGGCCTGGTCATGGTGCTCTCGGCCTCCAGCGTGGAGTCCTATGCCGACGGCGGTTCGGCCTACAAGCTGTTCATCCAGCAGGCGGTGCTGGCCGCCTTCGGCGCGGTGCTGTTCTATATCGCGTTGCGGATTCCGATGCGGGTGATGCGCCGGCTGTCGTTCCCGGTCTTCGCGCTGTCGGTAGTGCTGCTGGTGCTGGTGCTCATCCCCGGCATCGGCAGCGAGGTGCAGGGTTCGCGGCGGTGGTTCGACCTCGGCGTGGTGTCGGTGCAGCCCTCGGAGATCGTGAAAGTCACGCTGGTGGTGTGGGGTTCGCACCTGCTGGCCTCCCGGCAGACCGAAAAGGCTGGGTACAAGGACATTCTCATGCCGCTGGTGCCCGCGGGCCTGCTGGTGTGCTTCCTGGTCGTGCTGGAACCCAACCTGTCCACCACCATCGCGCTCGGCATCGTACTGACCTCGCTGCTGTGGTTCGGCGGGCTGCCGCTGCGCATGTTCGTGACCATCGCGGTCTCGGGCGGTGTGGCGGCGGCGATCCTCGCGCTCTCGGCCGGCTACCGGTCCGACCGCATGCGCGCCTTCTTCAGCCCGGGCGACGACCCGCAGGGCATCGGCTACCAGGCCAGGCAGGCCATGTACTCGCTGGCCGACGGTGGCATCTGGGGGCGCGGCCTGGGCCAGTCCCGGGCCAAGTGGAGCTATCTGCCCAACGCGCACAACGACTTCATCTTCGCCATCATCGGCGAGGAGCTCGGGTTCCTCGGATGTGCGCTGGTGCTGGGGCTTTTCGCACTGTTCGTCTACGCCGGGTTGCGGATCGCGACCCGCTCGGTGGATCCGTTCATCCGGCTGCTCACCGCCTCGGCCACCACCTGGATCACCTGTCAGGCCCTGATCAATGTCGGCTATGTCGTCGGTTTGCTGCCGGTGACCGGCCTGCAGCTGCCGCTGGTGTCGGCGGGGGGTTCCTCGCTGGCCATCACGCTGCTCATGTTCGGCATCATCGCCAATGCCGCCCGGCACGAGCCCGAGGCGGTGGCGGCCCTGCACGCGGGCCAGGACGGCCGCTTCAGCCGGCTGCTGCGCCTGCCGAAACCCGAGCTGTACTCGCCTGCGCGGGCGCAGGCCTCCCGGGCCCGCACCAAGGCGAAGGCGAAGGCGAAGGCCAAGGTGAAGTCCGCCCCGCAGCGGCGCGCGCTACCCTCGGGTCGGGGCCGGGGCGGCTCGGAGTCGTCGTCGCGGCGGTCGATAGATTCGGATTCGGCCCGGCGCACCAGCCGCTCCACGGAGTCGTGGCGCAGCACCCGGGCCTGGGAACCCAACTATCCGATGAAACACGCGAGGGAACGGGGTAATTCGAGGTGACAGTGGAGCGGCCGGACAGTGATGTGGGAACCGCCGAGGCTCACACCGACCTACCCGACCATCTGCAACGCGTGCACATGATCGGCATCGGTGGTGCCGGTATGTCCGGGATCGCCCGAATTCTCCTGTCGCGTGGCGGCATGGTCTCCGGCTCCGACGCCAAGGAGAGCCGCGGCGTGCTGGCCCTGCGGGCGCGCGGCGCCCAGGTGCGCATCGGCCACGACGCCGGCGCCCTGGACCTGCTGCCCGGTGGGCCCACCGCCGTGGTGACCACCTACGCTGCCATCCCCAAGACCAATCCCGAACTGGTGGAGGCGCATCGGCGCGGCGTGCCGGTGCTGCTGCGTCCGGCCGTGCTGGCCTCGCTCATGCAGGGCCACAAGACGCTGCTGGTGTCGGGCACGCACGGCAAGACCTCGACCACCTCCATGCTGGTGGTGGCCCTGCAGCACTGCGGATTCGACCCGTCCTTCGCAGTCGGCGGCGAACTCAACGAGGCCGGCACCAACGCCCACCACGGCACCGGCGGCATCTTCGTGGCCGAGGCCGACGAGAGCGACGGGTCGCTGCTGCAGTACGCGCCGGACGTCGCGGTGGTCACCAATATCGAGTCCGACCACCTGGACTACTTCGGTACGGACGAGGCCTATGTCCAGGTCTTCGACGATTTCGTGGACCGGCTCGAACCGGGCGGCCGCCTGGTGGTGTGCGTGGACGATCCGGGCTCGCTGGGCCTGGCGCAGCGGTCGGTGGCCCGGCTGGCCGAGGATCCGCGCGGCATCCAGGTGATCGGTTACGGCTCCGGCGATTTCGCCACGTCCGGTGTCCCGGTCGGCGCGCAGCTGCTGTCCTGGGAGCCGCGCGATGTCGGCGGCGTGGCCGTCTTCCAGCTCGCCGACGAGCATGCCCCGCGCACCCTTCGCCTGTCGGTGCCCGGCCGGCACATGGCGCTCAATGCGCTGGGCGCGCTGCTGGCCGCCCGCGCGACCGGCGCCGATCTGGGCGAGATCATCCAGGGCCTGGAGGGTTTCGGCGGGGTGCACCGGCGCTTCCAGCTCACCGGACGCGAGAACGGCGTGCGCGTCTTCGACGACTACGCCCACCACCCGACCGAGGTGCGCGCGGTGCTCTCCGCGGCCGCCGAACTGGTCGCGCAGGAGGCGCGCGACGGCGCGCGCTCGCGGCCGGGCCGGGTGATCGTGGTGTTCCAGCCCCACTTGTACAGCCGCACTGCCACTTTCGCGACCGAGTTCGGCGCGGCGCTGTCGCTGGCCGACGAGGTGGTGGTGCTCGATGTGTACGGCGCGCGTGAAGAACCGCTGCCGGGTGTGAACGGCGCGCTGGTGGCCAACGCGGTCACCAAACCTGTGCACTATCAGCCGGATATGTCCCGGGTCGGCAAGCAGGTGGGCGCGCTGGCGCGGCCCGGCGACGTGGTGATCACCATGGGCGCGGGCGATGTGACCATGCTGGGCAGCCAGATTCTGGACGGGCTGCGCGCACGACCCGCACACGGGCGGTGAGCCACCGTGAGCTCGGGTGGGGGAGCGGCGGATCGGCCGGATCCGGCCGCTGACGCTAGCTACGACGCGGACGATTACGACACCGAATCCGGTGCGGCAGCGGACAACAGCGCCGAATCCGCGGGCGAGAGCGCGGCGGCCCGGCGGGCCCGGTTGCGCCGTGGGCGGGTCCGCCGCGAATCGCGGATCGTGACGGCGTGGCAATCGCGCCGGGTGCGGTGGGGCGCCCTGGCCGGGGTCGTGGTGCTGATCGCGTTCGGACTGGTCGCCTGGTTCACGCCGTTGCTGTCGGTGCGCACGGTGCAGGTGGAAGGGCTGAGTGCCGTTCCGGAACAACAGGTTCAGGACGCGCTGCAGGTGCCGAACGGTCTGTCCATGATGCGGCTGGACACCAATGCGATGGCCGAACAGGTGTCGCAGCTGCCGAAGGTCCGTTCGGTCCGGGTGCAGCGGGTGTTCCCGTCCACGGTCCGGGTGACGGTGGTGGAGCGCACCCCCGTGCTGTACTTCGACAGTACCGACGGCGCCCATCTGCTCGATTGCGACAGCGTGGAATTCGCGATCGAGCCGCCGGGACCGGGGATACCCAAACTGGTGACCGATCATCCGGGCGGATCGGATCCGGTGACCGAGGCCGCGGTGGCCGTCATGGCCGCGATTCCGATTCCGCTGCGCGACGAGGTCGGCGTGGGAGCGGTTGTGGCCCGCTCGGTTTCGGATATTGCCCTGGAGTTGCGTGATGGCCGTACCGTGCTCTGGGGCGGAACCGGGGACTCCGCGCGCAAGGCCGCGGTGGTCGGACCCCTGCTTTCCCAGCCGGGCAAGGTATTCGATGTTTCGAGTCCGAATCTGGTCACGGTAAAGTGAGCGATACCCATTGGGCTGCCGAAATTTTCGGTGGTTTGCCGGAAGGGCACCGTCGGTTCCGATCCAGGGCCGGAGGGCAACCGTCCACGATACGATGCTCGGGTGGGTCGGACGAGTCGAATCACACAAGATTCTGATGCTCGGTTCGGCGCGCCTGCGCCCGTAACGCGGTGGCTGCGAATACCGTTCGGCACCAGTCGGATACTTGACATAACGCTGAACCTATGGTTGAGGGTTTATCGGACCGAGACCATAGTGCCGGTATTTTGCGAGTAGCCGAAGACGACAAGCTGTTTCAGATCGAAGGAAGGCGAGAGCCCATGACGCCCCCGCACAACTACCTTGCTGTGATCAAGGTCGTCGGTATCGGCGGCGGCGGCGTGAACGCCGTCAACCGGATGATCGAACAGGGACTCAAGGGAGTCGAGTTCATCGCCGTCAACACCGACGCGCAGGCGTTGTTGATGTCGGATGCGGATGTGAAGCTCGATGTCGGCCGGGAACTCACCCGCGGGCTGGGCGCCGGCGCCGATCCGGAGGTCGGCCGCAAGGCCGCCGAGGATCACAAGGACGAGATCGAGGAAGTCCTCAAGGGCGCCGACATGGTCTTCGTGACCGCCGGCGAGGGCGGCGGCACCGGTACCGGCGGCGCGCCCGTCGTGGCCTCCATCGCGCGCAAGCTCGGCGCGCTCACCATCGGTGTTGTGACGCGGCCGTTCTCGTTCGAGGGCAAGCGCCGCAGCAACCAGGCCGAGGCCGGTATCCAGGCGCTGCGCGAGTCCTGTGACACCCTCATCGTCATTCCGAACGACCGGCTGCTTCAGCTCGGCGACGCGGCCGTGAGCCTGATGGACGCCTTCCGCTCCGCGGACGAGGTGCTGCTCAACGGTGTTCAGGGCATCACCGATCTGATCACCACCCCGGGTCTGATCAATGTCGACTTCGCCGACGTCAAGTCGGTCATGTCCGGTGCGGGTTCGGCCCTCATGGGCATCGGCTCCGCCCGCGGCGAGGGCCGGTCGGTGAAGGCCGCTGAGGCAGCGATCAATTCGCCGCTGCTGGAGGCCTCCATGGACGGCGCGCACGGCGTGCTGCTTTCCATCGCGGGCGGCTCCGACCTCGGCCTGTTCGAGATCAACGAGGCCGCCTCGCTGGTGCAGGAGGCCGCGCACATCGAGGCCAACATCATCTTCGGTACGGTCATCGACGATTCCCTCGGCGATGAGGTCCGCGTCACCGTGATCGCCGCCGGCTTCGACGGCAGCGGTCCCTCCCGGCGCATCGAACCAGCGGTCAGCCGGTTCACCAATACCAGCGGCACCGCGAGCGCCAGCGCCGGAAGCGTCGGCCGCTCACACGAATACACCTCGGCCCGCACCCCCGAGCCCGCTCCCGCGCCGCGTCCCGAGCCCGCGCCGGCCCCGCAGCCGGTCGCCGAGCGTGGCCCGGCTCCGTCCTACAGCGCGCCCCGACCGGCCGTGGACCCGACGGTCGCGGGCAACAATCGCGGCCACATCCAGCCCCCGGACGCCGATGACGACGACGTCGACGTCCCCTCCTTCATGCGCCGCTGACGTTGCGCCCCTGACGGATTCACCCATCGCGCCCGCTTCGGCTTCCGGAGCGGGCGCGATGTCGTTCCGAGCGGTGATGCGGTTCCGGGGAGGTGGTGAGTTCGGGGTTGCCCGCCGGTGACTACTACCCTCGAAGGCATGACAAGAGCGGCACCGGTATTTCGGACCAGGCGGGTTGTGACGACGCGGGCGGGCGGGTTCTCGGCCGCGCCGTACGACTCGTTCAACCTGGGCGATCATGTGGGTGATGATCCGGAGGCGGTGCGGCGCAATCGGGTTCGGCTCGCGGAGAATATCGGGCTCGCGCCGGACCACCTGGTGTGGATGGAACAGATCCACGGGCGGAACGTGGAGATCGTGGACGGGCCGCGGACCGAGCCGGTGCCTGCCACCGATGCTCTGGTGACCACCCGGCGCGATCTCGCGCTGGTGGTGCTGACCGCCGACTGCGTGCCGATCCTGCTGTCCGACGACGAGGCCGGCGTCATCGCCGCCGTGCACGCGGGACGGATCGGCGCGCGGATCGGGATCGTGCCGCGGGTGCTGGAGGCCATGATGTCGGTTGGTGCGAAGCCCGAACGCATCGGCGCGTTCCTCGGACCGGCGGCCAGCGGTCGCCAGTACGAGGTGCCCGCCGCCATGCGCGCCGATGTCGAGGCGCATCTGCCGGGCAGCGCGACCACCACGGCCAAGGGCACGCCGGGCCTGGATCTGCGCGCGGGCATCCGCCGGCAGTTGGAGGCGGCCGGAGTGGGCGCGGTCGCGGTGGATCCGCGGTGCACCATCGAGGACCGGACGCTGTTCTCGCACCGCCGCGACTCGCCGACCGGCCGACTCGCCGGTGTGATTTGGATGTCATCCGAGGGAGTTTCAGAATGACCGAAAGCTTCACCGCCGCACAGGGATCCGATGCGGCACAGGTCACGTCCGACGGTGGTCGCGTCGGTGAGCTCGCCACCGCCCTGTCGGCACTCATCGAGCGAATCGACGCAGCGTGCGCTGCCGCGGGCCGGGCGCCGGGGTCGGTGCGCCTGCTACCGGTCACCAAGTTCTTCCCCGCCTCGGATATCGAGATCCTCTATGGATTGGGCCGCCGCGAGTTCGGCGAGTCACGTGAGCAGGAGGCGGCGGGAAAGGTGGCGCAGCTGCGACACCTGTCCCAGATACGCTGGGAGTTCATCGGACGGCTGCAGCGGAACAAGGTGAAATCCGTTGCACGCTGGGCCGATACCGTTTACTCGGTGGACAGCGAGCGGCTCGCGAGCGCCCTTGACGCCGGTGCGGAGGCCGCGCTGGACGACGGATCCCGCACGACCCCCTTGCGCGTGCTGCTCCAGGTGTCCCTGGACGCGGACCCGTCCCGCGGCGGCGCCCGCGACGCGGCCCTGCACGCGCTCGCCGATCAGGTCGCCGCCTCGCGATCCTTGCAGCTCGCGGGCCTGATGGCCATCCCGCCGCTGGACGTCGAACCGGATGCCGCCTTCGAGCAACTGGCCCGCATCCATGCCGCATTAACAACCGTCCACCCCGATGCGAAAGAACTATCGGCGGGCATGTCCGGCGACTTGGAGTCGGCCATCCGCCATGGATCCACCTGCGTGCGTGTCGGTACAGCCCTGATGGGCGCGCGACCGATAACCTCGGCGTAGCAAAGAAACCTCACCAGTCACATTTGAAACATATGCTTGGTGGCAGACGAGGACTGAGCAGGACAACACCCCAGGCCAACCGGGGCCGAAGGAAGGTCGACCAGATGAGCACGCTGCACAAGTTCAAGGCGTACTTCGGGATGGTTCCGCTCGAGGATTACGAAGACGATTACGTCGACGACCGCGGAGCCGCCCGGAGCGCCGATGAGCGTGGCCAGCGTCGTCCCCGGCCCTACGCCGAACGCGAGCGTGATTACGACCGATACGGCGAGGACCGCTACGACGACGAGCCCGCCTACGAGCCGTCCTACAAGGCGCCCTACAAGCCTGGGTACAGCGTGTCCCGCCGCGACGACTACGCCGACGACCTCCGCGACCGCGATCACCGCGACCGCTACGACGCCGACGACCGTTACGACGCGCCCCGTCGTCCCACCCGCATCGACACCGCCCCGTCCAGCCGCACCCGTTCCATGGGCGGCAGCGCGCCCGCGGTGCGTGGCAGCACCCGCGGCGCGCTCGCGATGGATACCGATGCGGAGCGGCGCATCGAGGAGCTGCGGGAGCAGGAGCGCCGGATCGAGGCGGCCCGCCGTCCCCAGATCTTCGAGGACGGAGGCACCTTGTCCAAGATCACCACGCTGCGCCCGCGCACCTACGCGGAGGCCGCCATCATCGGTGAGCGCTTCCGCGACGGCACCCCGGTGATCATGGATCTGGTCGAGATGAGCAACTCCGACGCCCGCCGCCTGGTGGACTTCGCTGCGGGTCTGGCTTTCGCGCTGCGTGGTTCGTTCGACAAGGTCGCCACGAAGGTGTTCCTGCTCTCACCGGCCGACGTGGATGTCTCCGCCGAGGAGCGCCGCCGGATCGCGGAAAACGGCTTCTACAACCAGAAGTGACCCCAACTCTCGGGGATTGTCAGGGTCGCGCCCTGAAACCCGTTCGGAGGCTGTGCCTCCCGGGCCCCGAGGGAAGGGCCGGCCGCCAGGGGTAGCGGTCGAGGCGCCGATCACCGGCGTGGAGCTCAAAAGTAAACCGCGGCAAGGAATTGCGTCGCGTCAACGGGGGTTGCGAAATAGTCGCGGGGGAATGGTGGGGAGTCTTGCGCCCGAGTTGTCGGGTATCCGAGTGCCACGATGTGTGGCGGTGCTGTCCGGGCGGGGTCCCGAAGCGGTCATACCGCATGAGTCGGGCTGTGACCGGGACGATCCGTGTTTCTATTTTGCCGATCATGGAATCTAGGGCACAGTGGTGCGGTGGCCCTGTTCCCGGTGTTGAACCTACTGCTGTTCCTCTTCTGGCTGCTACTGATCAGCCGAGTCATCATCGAGTTCATCCGCAGCTTCGCACGGGACTGGCGGCCGACGGGCTTCGTGGTGATCATCCTGGAGGTGATCTTCACGGTCACCGACCCTCCGGTGAAACTTCTGAGGCGTTTGATACCCCCAGTGAATCTTGGGGGAATTCGGCTCGATCTGTCCATTATGGTCCTGCTTTTCATCGTGTTCGTCTTGATGACGATCACGGGCCAGGCAGGGCAGTCGATAGCTCAGGTATGACAGAATGGGCCGAAAGAAAGCTTGCCCAGATCTACCGCTAGATCTCCATACGAAGCGTGAAGGGATCGTTCCATGCCGCTGACCCCCGCCGATGTTCATAACGTCGCGTTCAGCAAACCGCCGATCGGGAAGCGCGGCTACAACGAGGATGAAGTCGATGCCTTCCTCGACCTGGTCGAGCAGGAGCTCTCACGCCTCATCGAGGAGAACGCTGACCTTCGCCAGCGAGTTGCCGAGTTGGACGCGGAACTGGCTGACGCCAAGAAGAATCGGGGCCCCGCGGTCCAGCCCGTGAAGGCGCCCGTCGCGCCGGAGCCCATCAAGGCCGCTCCGCCGCCGCCCCCGGCCCCCATGCCGGCTCCGGTCCCGGTGGCCGCCGTCAAGCAGGACGCTCCCTCCGCGGACGCGAATCTGCAGGCCGCCAAGGTGCTTTCGCTGGCTCAGGAGATGGCCGACCGCCTCACCTCCGATGCCAAGACCGAGGCCGAGCAACTGCTGGCCAACGCCCGGGCCAACTCCGAGCGCCTGGTCAGCGACGCGCGTACGCGCTCCGAGGCGATGATCGCCGACGCCCGCCAGAAGGCCGAGGCCATGCTGTCGGACGCGCAGACCCGCTCGGATTCCCAGCTGCGCCAGGCGAAGGAGAAGGCCGACGCCCTGCAGGCCGACGCCGAGCGCAAGCACACCGAGATCATGGCCACCATCACCCAGCAGCGCAGCGTGCTGGAGAGCCGGATCGAGCAGCTCAAGACCTTCGAGCGCGAATACCGTGTGCGCCTGAAGTCCTACCTGGAATCGCAGCTGGAGGAGCTGGAGAACCGTGGTTCGGCGGTCCCGGTCGACGGCGGCGAGTTCGGCCAGGATGCGTCCGGCAACGGCGCACTTCTCAAGGGCAGCAAGTAAAGTCGTAGATACGGCCAGCGATGCCAGGTCGCGCGGGAGGAACTCCCGGGTGGCGCGGTATCGCCGCCAACCTTTCGAGTCCTCCGATAGCCACCGCTATCGAAGCCCAGCGAGGGGGTGGTGTACTTGCTCGTGGTGACGCTCGCGCTCGCAGCCGTGGGTTTCGGCCTGCTGGTGACCGCACTGACCACCGGTTCGGTGATCTGGGCATGGGGCTGCATCATCGTGTGCGTGATAGGCGCGGTGCTGCTGCTCGTCAGTGCGTTGTCGCTGCGGACCGATGACGAGGACACCTCGTCCCGGACGGGCGGAAGACATGCGAAGCACTAGCGGGGCGGGTCCGCGGAATATCCGCTGGACCCGCCCCGCTAGACTGTAGAGAGCTATACGGCGTTGATCCGGCCATCACCGGGGAGCTTTCGGAAGAACGGCGGGTGCCTGCGTTCAGCAGTGAACGACAGGGTCCGCTCACTAGAACCGAACGGGTGAGCCCGTCACAGCTCACAACGAGAGGCTCGGTCCTGCAAGGGTTTTCGTGATCCTGGGGTCGGGCAAGCGGGGTGGTACCGCGGTTACGGCGCACCGAGCGCCGGCATCGTCCCCGTGCCCACTGTGCTGGCACGAGGAGACTGAGAGGCCGCTATGGCGGACGCTGCTTTTGAAGACGACACAGCCACTTCCCGAAGCGGATATCCCCGCGTTGACCTGAGCCGGACCTCCGGTCAGGTGTCGTTCCCCCAGTTGGAGCAGCGGGTCCTGGACTACTGGGCCTCCGACGACACCTTCCGTGCCAGCATCGAGAACCGTTCCGATGCAGAGGAATTCGTCTTCTACGACGGCCCGCCCTTCGCCAATGGGTTGCCGCACTACGGTCATCTGCTGACCGGATACGTGAAGGATTTGATCCCGCGTTTCCAAACCATGCGCGGCAAGAAGGTGGAACGACGATTCGGTTGGGATACTCACGGCCTGCCCGCGGAAATCGAAGCGGAGAAGCAGCTCGGTATCACGGACAAATCACAGATCGATGCCATGGGTCTCGCGGAATTCAATGCCGCGTGCAAATCCTCGGTACTTCGCTACACGAACGAGTGGCGTAACTATGTGACACGCCAGGCCCGGTGGGTCGACTTCGACAACGACTACAAAACCCTCGACCTCGACTTCATGGAATCGGTCATGTGGGCGTTCAAGTCGCTGTACGACAAGGGCCTGATCTATCAGGGCTTCCGGGTGCTGCCCTACAGCTGGTACGAGCAGACCCCGCTGTCCAATCAGGAGGCGCGCCTCGACGACTCCTACCGGATGCGGCAGGATCCGGCGGTCACCGTCGACATGGTGCTGCGGGTCCCCGCCGAGCACCCGCTGCACGCCCTGGACGGCGCCAACGCCCTCGTCTGGACCACCACGCCGTGGACGCTGCCGTCCAACCTGGCGATCGCGGTACACCCCGACATCACCTACGCCCACGTCGAGGGCAAGGACGGCAAGCGGTATGTGCTTGCCGCCGAGCGGGTCTCGCACTACGCGCGCGAGCTGGGCGAGGAACCGACTGTGCTGTCCGAGTATTCGGGCGCGGCGCTGGAGGGCCTGCACTACCTGCCGCCCTTCGACTTCTTCCTCGGCCACCCGAACGCGCACCGGGTGCTCAACGCCGACTACGTGACCACCGACTCCGGTACCGGCGTGGTGCATCTGGCGCCCGCGTTCGGTGAGGAGGACATGGATGTGGCCTCCGCCAACGGAATCGAGGTCGTGCAGCCCCTCGACCCGGGCGGCAAGTTCACCTCCATGGTGCCGCCCTACGAGGGCCTCATGGTCTTCGACGCCAACCCGGTCATCATCAAGGACCTCAAGGCCGCCGGAAAGCTGTTGCGGCACGAGACCATCGAGCACTCCTACCCGCACAGCTGGCGCTCGGGCCAGCCGCTGATCTACATGGCGGTGCCGTCCTGGTTCGTGGCGGTCACCACCTTCCGCGACCGCATGGTGGAGCTCAACAAGCAGATCACCTGGGTTCCCGAGCACATCCGCGACGGCCAGTTCGGCAAGTGGCTGCAGAACGCGCACGACTGGAACATCAGCCGCAACCGCTACTGGGGTGCGCCCATCCCGGTGTGGATCTCGGACGATCCGGCCTACCCGCGCGTGGACGTGTACGGCTCGCTGGATCAGCTGGAGCAGGACTTCGGCGTGCGGCCGAGCGATCTGCACCGGCCCGGCATCGACGAGCTGGTGCGTCCCAATCCCGATGACCCGACCGGGAAGTCGATGATGCGGCGCACGCCCGAGGTGCTGGACTGCTGGTTCGAGTCCGGCTCCATGCCTTACGCGCAGGTGCACTACCCGTTCGAGAACAAGGAGTGGTTCGAGGGCGCCGCCACTGGGTCCATGGACGGCTCGGCCGTCGCTGGGTCCATGGACGGCTCGGCCGTCGCTGCCGCGCACAGCCCCGGCGACTTCATCGTCGAGTACAACGGCCAGACCCGCGGCTGGTTCTACAACCTGCACATCCTCTCGACTGCGCTGTTCGATCGCCCGGCCTTCAAATCGGTGGTGGCGCACGGCATCGTGCTGGGTGACGACGGCCTCAAGATGTCCAAGTCCAAGGGCAACTACCCGGACGTCAACGAGGTCTTCGACCGTGACGGCTCCGACGCCATGCGCTGGTTCCTCATGGCGTCGCCGGTGCTGCGCGGCGGCAACCTCATCGTCACCGAACGCGGCATCCGCGAGGGCGTCAGCCAGGCGCTGCGCCCGCTCTGGAACGCATGGACCTTCCTGCAGCTCTACGCCTCCAAGCCGGGTACCTGGCGCACGGACTCGCCGAACGTGCTGGACCGCTACATCCTGGCCAAGCTGGCGCAGACTCGCGACGTCATGACCAACGCCCTCGAGATCTACGACATCGCGACGGCCTGCGACGAGCTGCGCACCTTCGCCGACGCGCTCACCAATTGGTATGTGCGCCGGTCGCGTTCGCGCTTCTGGGAAGAGGACCGCGACGCCATCGACACCCTGCACACGGTGCTCGAGGTGACCACCCGGCTGGCGGCTCCGCTGCTGCCGCTGCTGACCGAGGTGATCTGGCGCGGCCTCACCGGCGAGCGCTCGGTGCACCTGGCCGACTGGCCGAGCGACACCGACCTGCCGCACGATGCCGAACTAGTGTCGGCCATGGACGAGGTCCGCACGGTCTGCTCCACCGTGCTGAGCCTGCGCAAGGCCCAGAACCTGCGCGTGCGCCTGCCGCTCTCGGAGGTCACCGTGGCCGCCGCCGACGCGGAACGCCTGCGGCCCTTCGTGGATTTGATCGCCGACGAGGTGAACGTCAAGAAGGTCGACCTCACCACCGATGTGGCCGCGCACGGCCGCTTCGAGCTCGTGGTGAACGCCCGCGCCGCGGGACCGCGCCTGGGCAAGGAGGTCCAGACGGTCATCAAGGCGGTCAAGGCGGGGGAGTGGAGCGAGGCCGCCGACGGCACCGTCTCCGCCGCCGGCATCGCCCTGCTGCCGGAGGAGTACACCCAGCGCCTGGTCGCCGCCGAACCCGAATCCACCGCCGCTCTGCCCGGCAATATCGGTCTGGTGGTGCTGAATTCGGTGGTCACCGAGGAGCTGGAGGCCGAGGGCTGGGCCCGCGACCTCATCCGCGACCTGCAGGAGACCCGTAAGTCCCTGGGCCTGGACGTCTCCGACCGCATCACGGTCGTGCTCGACGTCCCGGCCGAGCGCCTGGGCTGGGCGGAGACCCACCGCGACCTGATCGCGGGTGAAATCCTTGCCACCACACTGTCTCTCGGTGAGGTGGGTGCGGATGCCCCCGAGGTCGTCGGCGGTGTGAAGGTCTCGATCGTCAAGGCGTAGCCGAAGAGGCAAGGGGCGGAACCGAACCGGTTCCGCCCCTTGCCCCTGTCACGTCAGGATCGGGGACGCAGTCCGTCGAGGATCGGGTTCACCAGTTCCGGGGCGTCGAGGACGTCGCCGACGCCGAGCAGGAACCGCAAGTAGACCGGGCCGTAGAGCATATTGGTCATGGTGAGCACTGACAGATCGTCACGGATCTGCCCAGCGCGGATGGCGGATTCGAGCCGGAGCGCACCCTTCTGGACTCGGGGTTCGACGAAGGTCTCGCGGACCATCTGCATGAGCTTCGGGTCGTTCTGGGCCTCGGCGATGACGCCGCGGTAGACGCAGCCGACATCGCCGGCCAGCATTCGGGCGAGGCCGCCGATCTGCGCCCTCAGATCGGCGGCGATGTCACCGGTGTCGGGAAAGTCGGTGGCCGAACCGATCTGGTCATTGATGGCCTCGAGGGCGATCGCGCCCTTGGAGGGCCACCAGCGGTAGATGGTCTGCTTGCCGACGCCGGCTTTGGCGGCAATGGCCTCGATGGTGAGTTTGCCGTAGCCATTCCGCACGGCGAGTTCGAAGGTCGCGTCGAGGATCGCCTGGTGGGACTTGGCGCTGCGCAGTTCGGGATTGGGCGGCTGGGGCATGGGTCCATCGTACCGCCGAACGAGACGGAACGTCTCGTCTTGACAGGTGCCGTGGCGGGGGCTAACTTCTTCATGAGACGAGACGTACCGTCTCGCCGACAATCGGGAATACGGTCGCTAGGAGCGCGCAATGACCACTCTCACCACTACCTCCGCCACTGTCGCTGCCGCGAATGCCGCGGCGCCCGTTGCGGTTCCGTCGGTACATCGGCGCGCGCTCATCACCTGGATGGCCGTGTACCCGACCATCACCATCGCTCTGGCCCTGCTCGGCCCCGAGATGGCGAGCCTGCCGGTGTTCGTGCGGACCCTCGTCCTGACCGCGATCGTGGTGCCCACTTCGGCCTACGTCCTGATCCCGATGCTCATGAAGGCCAACCACCACCTGACCCTGTGGCTGCACCGCTGATCGCCGGCGAACGCTGCATCACTGGCCAGAGGCAAACTCAGAGCGCCTTCCCGGGATTCGAGGGACAGGCGCTCTCGGTTTTTCCGGCTCCAATCGCTTGTGCAGGTGTTTTCCGAGGTTTATGACGAGGGCTCGCGACACGCCGACTCGGTTCTCTTGTGACGCATGTGGCTTGTGCGCTAGAACGGCTATCAATTAGCTAATTGTCTTGCTCGAGATGTTGCCGCGGTATCGCCGATGGAGGGGCACGCACATGACTCGCAGACAGGTTCACCGTTTCGCATCTTTCGTCACGACGATCTCGGCCCTGGTGCTCACCGCCGCGCTCTGGGCGGGCCTGGCGCACGCGGACACCGGCTCTGCGTCGTCGGGGTCGGGATCCGGGTCCGCGTCCGGCAGCGCCAGCGGGTTGTTCTCGGGCAGTGCGAGCGGTTCCGCGCAGCTGCCGGTGGCCAGTCCGCGGGCCATGGCCGCGCTCACGCTGGCGACCACCCAGACCGGCAAGCCCTATCGCTGGGGCGGCACCGGCCCGAACGACTGGGACTGCTCGGGCCTGGTGCAGTGGGCCTTTCGCAGCGTCGGCATCGATATGCCGCGCACCACCTGGCAGCAGGCCGCCGCCGGACTCGAGGTGCCCGCCGGCGCCATGCAGGTCGGTGACGTCGTCGTCCTCAACAACGACGCCTCCCACGTAGGCATCTACGCGGGAGGCGGCAAGGTGCTGAACGCGTACGACTGGGGTGTGCCCGTCGGCCTGACTCCGCTGAGCCAGTTCGACATCTACACCATTCGCCGCTTCTACTGAATCGCCTTACTCGACAACCAGTTCCACGGGGATGTTGCCGCGGGTGGCCTTGGAGTAGGGGCAGACCTGGTGGGCGGCCTCGACCAGTTCGCGGCCCTTGTCGTTCTGCAGCTCCTCCGGCAGCTCGACGCGCAGCACGACGGAGATGCCGAAACCGGTCTCCTCGTCCTTGTTCAGGCTGACGTCGGCGGTCACCGAGGTGTCGCCCAGCTCGATGCCCTGGTTGCGGGCGACCACCTGCAGCGCGCCGGCGAAGCAGGCCGAGTAGCCCACCGCGAACAGCTGCTCCGGGTTGGTGCCGTCACCGCTGCCGCCGGCCTCCTTGGGCTGGGCCAGCTTCAGGTCGAGGTAACCGTCGGAGCTGACCGAGCGGCCCTCGCGGCCGACGGAGGTAGCGGACGAGGTGAAGAGCTTAGCCATTTCGAATCTCCCTAGACAGACTTGTCTGTTCAGACGCGACTCAGGGTAGACAGATCTGTCTGCTATCGTCAATGCCGAAGCCCGATGAGGGGAAGGAGTGCAGGTCAGCCATGAGCGAAGCCCGTGATCGCCTGCTGGACACCGCGACCCGGTTGTTCTATGCCGAGGGCATCCACACCGTCGGCATCGACCGCATCATCGCCGAGGCGGGAATCGCGAAGGCTACCTTCTACCGGCACTTCAAGACCAAGGAAGAGCTGGTCGTCGCCTACCTGGTGCGCGAATACGCCCGCCAGCGCGAGGTATTGGAGGCCATCCCCGGCACCGGCACCGTCTCCATCGTCGGCATCTTCGAGCGGCTGGGCGAGCTCAGCTGCGGACCGGGCTTCCGGGGCTGCCCGTTTCTCAATGCGGCCGTGGAGTTCCCGAATCCGGAGCACGCCGTGCGCAAGGTCGTCGACGACTATCGCGGCTGGTTCCGGGATCTGATGGCCGACCGGCTGCGCGCCGCGGGGCACACCGACATCGACGATGCGGCCCGGGCGCTGCTGCTGACCCGCGACGGCGTGGCCGTCAGCGGGGGTGTGGGAGACAACGAGACGGTCCGGGTGGGCATCCGGACCGCCTTGTCGCAGTTGGGTATTCGGTAGACCGGCCTCAGACGCCGACCGCCTCCTCCATCTCCTCCCGGGCCGCCATCGCGGACTCGGCGGACGGGGCATTCTCGACGGGCTCGGCGGCGTGGCGTGGTGCCGATTGTGCTGCGGCCTGCCGCTTTTCGGCCAGGCCCGCTACGGTCATGAGCAGCACGCCCGCCGCGAACCAGAGCGCCAGGCTCGACATCCGGCCGCCGAGTCCGGCGCTGTCGAAGTAGAGCAGGCTGCGTGCGCCCTCGACGAAGCCCGCGCCGTTCCAGAAGTGGTGCAGGGTGCCGAAGAAGTCGTTCTGCAGCCACGGGCTGTAGACGCCGCCGGAGCTGGTGAAGTTCAGCATGACGAACAGCACCATCAACGCCAGCGTGGTCCAGCGCTCGAGGAAGGTGTGCAGGCCGATGCCGATGGTCAGGATGCCCGCGGAGTACAGCCACGACATGCCCCAGATCGCGCCCAGGTCGTGGTCGACCACGTGGAAGACCGGGCCCGCGAGGGCCAGGCCGATCAGGCTCACCAGCAGCGAGGTGACCAGGCCGATCGCGCCGCGCAGCCACATGGGCAGCCCCGCGCCCGCCGCGCCGATGGCGGCGACGCTGCCGTAGGAGCCGATGCTCAGCGCGACCAGCAGGAAGAAGATGCCCTGTGCGGTGGGGTCGCCGGAGCTGGGGGTGGTGACGTCGGTGACGGTCAGTGGTGCGTTCTGCAGCCCGGCGACCTGGCCGAAGACGGCCTCGGCGGCCATGGCGGTGGTGTCGGATCCGGCCTTGGCGACCAGCAGTTCGGGCTGCCGGGCGTCGGGGACGTACGCGCCGGCCAGGTCGCGGTGGCGCAGCTGGCTCACCGCGTCGTCGCGGGTGGGCACGGTGATCACGTCGAGGGCATGGCCGCCCTTGTCCTTCAGGGTCTGCGCGAGCACCTTGACCTGCGGGCTGTCGCCGACGATGGCCACCGCGAGGTGGTTGGGCTCGGGCTGGTGGAACGCGCCCAGGTACGCCAGCCCCATGCCGAGGCACATGAGCAGCGGGGTGAGCAGGTGCACGGCGACATGCCGGATCCGATGTGAGGCCATGGGTTCTTCTCCAATAGTTGGTAAATACAACCAAGCTTGGGTTGTAGTCTACAACTATGAAGAGTGCTGACGCATTCCCCGGCCGATCCGATGCGATCGAGGTCATACAGCGTGAGCTCACCGCCTTCGCCCGGCGCGCCCGCGGGCGCGCGGCCGAACTGCATCCGGAGCTGTCGCTGGTGGCGTCCAGCATTCTCGACCTGGTGATCGAACGGAACGGGTGCCTGGCCGCGGATCTGGCCGGGCACTTCCACCTCGACAAGTCCACGGTCAGCCGCCAGGTGGCCGCACTGGAACGCGACGGCTACCTGGCCCGCGAGGTCGACCCGGCCAACCGCCGCAACCTGGTGCTGCACGCCACCGCCGAGGGCAAACGGGTGGCCCGCGCCGCCGCACGCAGCCGCAGCGCCGCGTTCACCGAACGGTTCGCCGACTGGGACGACGCGGATGTCGAGCGGCTCGCGTCCTATCTCGTGCGCTACAACGCCGCCGACCTGGGCTAGCGGCTTCGTCGGAAAGGCACCGAGGGCCGGAACCGGCCGCGGCTCAATCCGTTTCGGGCAGCTCCAGGCCCTTGGCCAGCACCGGCCACGAGGCGCGCAGCGCGTCCTGCCAGTAGCCCCACGAGTGCGTGCCCGGCTTGGCGATGTCGAAGGTCGCGGGAATGTCCAACTGGTGCAGGCGGGTCTTGAGATTGCGGGCGCACCAGTCGCTGGCCGCCTCCAGAATGCCGCCGACCAGGATCTGTTGCGGCAGACCGCCGTCCGCCGGACCGAGGCTCCGCACATCGGCCACATTGTCGTGGCGGCCGGGCAGGCCGGAACCGTTGGAGACATAGATCCCCAGGCCGCGCAGCGCCTCGGCGTGCACATAGGGGTCGTTTTCGGCCCACTCCGGATCGTCCATGGGCCCGTACATGTTCACCGGATTGCCGCCGCCGATGGAGACCACCAGGTCGGTGAACTTCTGGCCGACCGGATCACTGATCTGGGCGCACCCGCTGTAGGCGGCGACGGCCCGGTACAGGCCAGGCGCGGCGATCGGAAGCTGCAGCACCGACGTGCCCGACATGGACATGCCCGCGATGGCGTGAATCCCATTGGTGGCCAGGGCCGCGTCGACCAGCGGGGGTAGCTCCTCGGTGAGGAAGGTCTTCCACATGGGCTGGCCCAGCCGGGGATCGGGGCTGCGCCAGTCGGTGTAGTAGGTGAATGCGCCGCCGATCGGCATCACCACGTTCACGTTCTTGTCCATGAAGAACTGGGTGGAATCGGTATTGCGCTTCCAGGTCGCCGTGTCCTGGCCGCCGCCCGCGCCATTGAGCAGATACAGCACCGGGCGCGGCTCGGAGGTGTCGGCGGGACGTTGTACCTCCACCGTGATATCGGAGTTCATGGCCGCCGAGTGCACATGCAGCGTCAGGTTCCGGGAGTCGTGCACCTCGAAGGCGGTGATGGCGGAGCCGTCATCGGATACCGCGGTACCCGCGAGGCTCGCCGTGCTGGTTATCGGGTCGGGTGGCGCGCCGAAGGCCGGACCAGCGGGTACGACCATGGTGAACGTAGTGACAAGAGAACAACTTGCCGCCGCGAGCAGTGCCGCCCGGGTGCCCAATCCGCCTAGCAAAACCGACCTTCGATCCAGAGGGGTATCCCGACCCACCGGCATGATCGCCGAAACCTGCCCCCATGTTTCGGGTTTCGACAAATTTGGTCTGGCGTGGTTGGGTGCACGGCACCTGTGCGCCGAACCTGGCGGCCTGTGGTGCGGCGGCGGCCTACTCGGCGACGAGCTGGCGCAACAGCGGACCGTACTCCGGATGTGCCAGCGCCGAGGCGAATTGCGCGGTCAGATAGTCGGCCGGGTTGCCGGTGTCGTACCAGCGCCCGCGAATCACCTGGCCGTACACCGGATTCTCCGCGGCGAAGACATTGATGGCATCGGTCAGGTACACCTCGCCGGTGCGGTGGGTGTACCAGTGGTCGACCTGCTTGCGCAGTTCGGCGATGATGCCCGGGGTGACCACGTAGCCGCCGATGGCGGCGAAGGAGGACGGGGCGTCGTCCGGCTTGGGCTTCTCCTTCAGGCCGCTGATCCGCATCAGACCCTCTCCGGCCGTCTCCTCGACCACCGGGACGCCGTAGCGCTGCGACTCGGACGGATCCATCGGCATGAGCGCCAGCACCGGCGCGTTGGTCTTCTCGTAAGCATCGATGAGCTGTTGGGCGCGCGGCACCTCGGCGACGAAGACGTCATCGGGCCACAGCACCAGCATGGGCTCGTTGCCCAGGTGACGGGCCGCGTTCAGTACCGGGGTGCCGTTGCCGTAGGGGCCGTGCTGGTCCAGGTAGGTGATGTGGCCTTGCCGGCTCAGCTCACCGACCTCCTCGACCGCGTCGGCGAAGGCGGTCTTGCCATCGGCGCGCAGCTGGGCGACCAGGGCGGGGTTGGGGCGGAAGTGGTCCTGGATCAACGATTTTCCGGCGCTGACCACGATGGTGATGTCGGTGATGCCGGAGGCCACGAGCTCGCGGACAGTGTGTTCGATGACGGGCTTGTCGCCCACCGCGAGCATTTCCTTCGGGATCGCCTTGGTCAGCGGCAGCAGGCGCGAGCCGATACCCGCTGCGGGAATCACGGCCTTGCGAATCGTCATGGACGAATCATCACACATCCGGCAGGTCGTGCCTGTCGGTAGTCGCTTGTAGATTTCCCGGTGTGAATACGTCTGCCGACCCCGCGAACCGGGACATCGTGCCTGGTGGAGTCGGTTGTGCAGGGCCGGAGGGCAGGCGCGGCGGGCCGGCTTGGGCGGGGGCGGACACACAGCAAATCGACAGCGGATCCCGAGGTACGGGACAGCGGCGGTGGGTGCTGCATATAGATATGGACGCGTTCTTCGCCTCGGTCGAGCAACTGACCCGTCCGACCCTGCGCGGGCGGCCGGTGCTGGTGGGTGGCATGGGCGGGCGCGGCGTGGTGGCGGGGGCCAGCTACGAGGCGCGGGTGTTCGGGGCGCGCTCGGCCATGCCCATGCATCAGGCGCGGCGGCTGGTCGGCGGGTCGGCGGTGGTGATCCCGCCGCGCGGGGCGGTGTACGGCGAACTCAGCGGGCAGGTCTTCGACACCTTGCGGACCCGGATCCCGGTGCTGGAGACGCTGTCGTTCGACGAGGCGTTCGGGGAACCGGCGGAACTGGCCGGAGCCACTCCGGCGCGGGTGCTCGAATTCTGTGAGGAGCTGCGGGCGGCGGTGCGGGAGCGCACCGGGCTGGTGGCCTCGGTCGGGGCGGGCAGCGGCAAGCAGCTCGCCAAGATCGCCTCTGGGCTGGCCAAACCCGATGGGGTGCGGGTGATTCCGGCGGCCGAGCAGGACGGGTTCCTGTCGGCGCTGCCGGTGCGCAAACTGTGGGGGATCGGGCCGGTGGCCGAAAGCCGGCTGCGCTCACTGGGAATCGAGACCGTGGGGGCGCTGGCGGCGCTGCCGGAATCGGAGGTGTCCTCGATTCTCGGGGGCAGCATCGGGGCGGCGCTGCACCGGCTGGCCCGCGGCATCGACGACCGCCCGGTGGCCGAGCGCGCGGAGGCCAAGCAGATCAGCGCGGAAACCACCTATGAGACCGACATTCTCACCCTCGCCCAGCTGCGTCCGGCCATCGACGCCATGGCCGCCTCCGCCCATCGGCGGCTCACCACCGACGGCCGCGCGGCCCGCACCGTAGTGCTCAAGCTCAAGAAGACCGATATGAGCATCGTGACCCGCTCCTCCACGCTGCCTTACGCCACCGAGGATCTCGCCACCCTCACCGCCGCGGCTCAGCGGTCCGCCCTGGACCCGGCCGAGATCGGGCCGATTCGCCTGGTGGGAGTGGGTTTCGCCGGACTCTCGGAGATTCGTCAGGAATCACTGTTCCCCGAGTTGGATCAGACGGTCGACCCCGATGGCGCGGTCTCCGAGGAACCCACCTTCGCGGTGCCCGACGGCCCGGATCCGGTGGTGCCGCCCGCGACCCGCTCCTTCGCCATCGGAACCTGGTATCCGGGACTCGATGTCGAACACCCCGAATTCGGGCACGGCTGGGTGCAGGGCGCAGGCCACGGGGTCGTGACCGTCAGGTTCGAAACCCGTTCCACGGGACCGGGTCCCGCCCGCACGTTCTCCGCCGAAGACCCCGCCCTCACCCGCGCCGACCCACTGGGCAGCCTGCGTTGAGCCGGTTCCGGCGCCTGCCGGGGATCCGGGAGCTGGGCCCCGTCTTCCTTACCTTTCGGGGTATCGGGGTTTGTCCCGCTATTAAGCCCGAATGCGTGAATTATGAGGATTCAGCCTGAAAATGCCGCGCCATCCGTCGCGGACGCGGCTTCTGAGACGCCGCGTTGGTAGTGTCGCGTGTCGTGCAGCGCCGCCGGTCGGGTGTAGCTGGCACGTTGTCGAACGGACCTACTCGAACGCAAAGGACGAGCAGTTGAAGCTTCAGAAGACTGGACGCATCGCCGTCGCCGCACTGGCTGTCGTGACCGTACTCGGGCTGTCGGCGTGTGGGAGCGGTGACAAGAAGGAGAGCAAGCCCGCCAAGGTCACCACCTCCAAGACCACCGCGGCTCAGACGAGCTACCCGCCGGCCCCGACCGCGGCGGACCTGAACACCGCACTGCAGAAGGCGCTGGACCCGAGCATCCCCGACTCGGAGAAGCTCGACATGCTGCAGGGCGTCACGGCCGACCCGAGCCTGCCCAACCGGCTGGCGGAGGCCTACAAGCAGAACAACGCCACCATCACCGTCACCAACGTGACCGACCTCGGCAACGGCACCATCACCGCCGACGCCCAGATCGCGATCAACGGCGGCGCGCCGCAGCAGGCCGTCGTGCCCTTCGTGGCCGAGGACGGCAAGTGGAAGGTCCAGAAGGAATGGATCTGCAACGCACTCTCTCTGGCCAACCAGACCTCCCCGGCCTGCAGCTAGTCCCGTCTGACCGGTCCGGCATCGAACGGCGGATGCCGGACCGGGTTTCGCCTGTGCCACACGGAGTTTCGTCAAGAAGACTGCGAAACCTGTCAGGGCGGGGTTAATTCGGGGTCGCTGGCCTGTTGCGCGCCCGTACCCGTTGCCATCGTTGATCTTCCGTCCATCGGCGAAAGGGCAACAGTGGCAGCGAAAGTCGGCGTTACCCCCGGTCGATTGCGCAGTGCCGCAGGGCAGATGCACGACCTCGAGAACCGTGTCAGAGGCATCCTCGACACCCTGGAACACGCGCTGGCCGCCAGAGGCGCAATCTCTGTGACGGAATCCGCGATATGGGGACGACAGTGGGTTCGTACGCCGACGGGCAGAACGAGGCGGCGGACCACCTCGAGCAGATGGATCATGCCAGTGCTCGCCACTACCGGTAGACCGGCCGCCGTTGTCCATCGGGATTCCGGGCGAACTGCAGTGGCTGGGCTGGGTCGCGGGTTCGGCCTGGCCGCAGGGTCAACTGGGTAGGCGGCCGTGCTGGGCCTGACGTGGGGGCGGTAGCGCGGTCTCGATCGGGCCTGGGGATGTGAGGTGTCGCACAGTGAATGGCGCGGGAGCATGGATATTTGACCGGGTGGGGTGGTGTCCCGGGGGTTTGCGGGGTCGATCGTGGAGAGGGGGGAGCGGGGGGAGATGACTTCCGCTTAGGATCGGCGGTCGTGACCGACGTGTTGGAGAAGGCGGGGCAGGATGCCGCCGGGAGTGCTGGTGCTGAACCCGAGAGAAGGATTCGAGGGGGCTGGGCGCGGCCGACCGCTCTGATCGCCGGTGTGATCGCGGTGCTGGCGGCGGTGGCGGTGCCCTTGCTGCCGGTCCGGGTGGACCACACGACATTGACTTGGCCGCAGGGGAATTCGGCGCAGAGCATCGAGGCTCCGCTGGTGACCTACGCGCCGTTGAACTTCGACGCCACCATTCCCTGTTCGGCTGTGACGCAGCTGGGTTCGAAGGGCGGCACGCTCGCCGCCACCGCGCCCAATGGTGCGCCGGATCTCGAGAAGTACGGCTTCGTGGCCCGGGTCACGGCGGCATCCACCACCGATGGTGTGACCACGCCAGGCAAGCTGGAAGCGGTCCTGCATCACAAGACGCTGGTGAGCGTGCCCGTCGATGAGCTCGGCGCGGGTTGCGCGCTCACCGTGCACTCGGATTTCACCTCCTCCACCGCGACCCTGAGCGGATCAACGGTCGCCCCGGTCACCCTGAACGGTGACTACCGGCCGCAGCTGGTCGGCATCTTCAGCGACCTGACCGTCTCCGACGGCGCCAAGGTCACCGCGCAGGTGGACAGCCGCTTCACCTCGACGCCGAGCACGATCAAGCGGATCGCCATCTGGACCGCCATCCTCGGCACCCTCGTCGCCCTGTTCGCGCTGTTCCGCCTGGACCGCCTCGACGGCCGTCGCGCGCGCCGCTTCCTGCCGCAGCACTGGTGGAGCTTCAAGCCCGTCGACGCCGTGGTGCTGGGCACGCTGATCCTCTGGCATTTCATCGGTGCGACCACCTCCGACGACGGCTACCAGTACGGCATGGGCCGGGCCTCGCTCCACGCCGGGTACATGGCCAACTACTTCGGCTACTTCGGTGTCCCCGAAACCCCGGTCGGCACTCCGTATTACGACCTCATCGGCCATATGGCGCAGGTCAGCCCGGCCAGCGTGTGGATGCGCATGCCCGCCCTGCTGGCCGGCATCGTGATCTGGCTGGTGCTCAGCCGCGAGGTGATTCCCCGCCTGGGCGCGCGGATCCGCCGCGATCGCGTCGCCGTGTGGACCGGCGGCCTGGGTTTCCTGGCCGTCTGGCTGCCGTACAACAACGGTCTGCGCCCGGAACCGCTGGTGGCGCTGGGTGTCCTACTCACCTGGGTCTCGGTGGAGCGTGCCATCGCGACGGGCCGGCTGCTGCCCTACGGCGTGGCCATCATGATCGGCGCGTTCACCTGCACCGTCGGTCCGTCCGGCATCATCTGTTTCGCGCCACTGCTGGCCGGTATCCGGCCGGCCTGGCGGATCCTCAACCGGCGCGCGACCGTCCTGGGCAAGCCGACCGCCCCCGGCGCGAACGCCTTCACCATCCTGAGGGCCCGTTTCGGCGCCTACCTGACCCTCGCCGCTCCGCTGGCGGCTGCCGGTGCGGTGGTGCTGGCGATCATGTTCTGCGATCAGCCGCTGTCGTCGATGTTCGAGATGAGCCGGGTGCACACCGCGGTCGGCCCGGATGTGCACTGGGATGGCGAATACATTCGCTACCAGTACCTTTTCATGCCCACCATCGATGGTTCGCTGGCGCGGCGCTTCGGCATGTTCGCATTCTGGATCGGCCTGCTGGTGTGCGCGTTCGTGTTGCTGCGCAAGGGCGGCCGGATTCCGTTCACCGCGCCGGGCCCGGTGCGCCGGGTGCTCGGCACCGGTGTGGGCGTCATCGCGCTGATGATGTTCACCCCCACCAAGTGGACCCACCACAACGGCATCTACGCCGGATTGGCCGGAGTCATCGCGGTTTTGACCGCGGTGGCGGTCGGCCCGCGGGTGATGCGCTCCCCGCGTAACCGCGCGCTGTTCGCGGCGGTGATCGCGTTCGCGCTCGCGGTCGCGTTCTCCAGCATCAACGGCTGGTGGTACGTCTCGAATTGGAATGTGCCCTGGCGCGACAAGTCGGTGGTGCTGGCCGGGATCGAGGTCGACAAGATCTTCCTGGCGCTCACGGTGGCGCTGCTCGCCCTGGCCGGCTGGTTCCATGTGCGCGCGCCGGAACAGCCCGGCCCGCACCGGATCTCGAAGCTGGGCTGGCGCTTCATCGCGATTCCGCCGCTGACCGTGGCGGCCGCGTTCATGGTGCTGTTCGAGGTGGGCTCGCTGGCCAAGGGCGCGGTCGCGCAGTACCCGGCGTACTCGCTGGCGCGCTCGAATGTGGATGCGGTGCTGGGCAAGCCGTGCGGCATGGCCCGCGACGTGCTGGTCGAGACGGATCCGAACCAGGGCATGCTGAAGCCGCTCAACGGCGATGTGCTCGGCACCTTCACCGCGGACGCGGTCGGCTTCTCGCCCAAGGGGGTGTCCACCGACCTGCGCCCCGACGACGATGTCGACACCGGCGGTAGCGTCGCCAGCGCGGTCAGCAACCGCAGCAACGGCACGGTCGACGGAACAACTACCGCGCCACTGCCTTTCGGCCTGAATGCGAACACCCCGGTGTTGGGCAGCTTCGGCAGCACCGATGCGGTCTCGACCCTGACGACGGGGTGGTACGCGCTGCCCGGTCAGCAGGACCGGTCCGGCATCATCGCCGTCACCGCGGCCGGACGCATCCGTTCGGCCGACAAGGACGGGGTCGCGACCCCCGGCCAGCAGGTCGAGATCGAGTACGGGGTGCCGGGCGCCGACGGTGTGGTCGAACCCCAGGGCCGGATCACGCCCATCGACATCGGCCCCGCGCCGACCTGGCGCAATCTGCGGGTGCCGCTGAGCGATATTCCGGCGCAGGCCACCGCGATTCGCGTGATCGCCGAGGACCGTGACAGCGATCCCAAGCAGTGGGTGGCGCTCACCCCGCCGCGTATCCCGCAGACGGTGACGCTGGAGGACTACGTCGGCCGGGACAAGCCGGTGCTGCTGGATTGGGAAGTGGGGCTTCAGTTCCCGTGCCAACGGCCGTTCGATCACCTCGACGGTATCGCCGAGGTGCCCGACTACCGCATCATGCCCGACCGCGGTGGCGCGGCCATGACCACGCTGTGGCAGAGCCATGACGGCGGCGGCGCCCTGGGCTGGAGTGCGATGCTGTTGCGCCCGGTCACCCTGGCGACCTACCTCGACCACGACCCGCGCATGGATTGGGGTGAGCTGCAGCGGCTCGAACGGATCGACGGTTCCGCACAGACCGCCAAGCCCGTGGTGACCACCGACCCGCACAACGGTCTCTGGAATCCCGGCCCGATCAACGTGACCGGTTGGCAGTAGTCATCGCGACCGGGCGGCCGTAGCCGCCCGGCCCGCGACCGCGATCCGCACCCGTTTCCTCGTCGAAACGGGTGCGGAGGCGTTTTCAGACCGTGCTACCGGACCGTATGCCGGGCCTCAGCCCTGCATGTCGGCCATCCGCTTGGCCATCTCCTCTGGCTCGACATCCTCGACGTGCAGGGCGAGGGTCCAGCGGTGGCCCCACGGATCCTCGATGCCCGAGGTGCGGTCACCGTAGAACTGGTCGGCGGGCGGCTGTAGCTCCCGGGCCCCGCCCGACAGGGCGGCGGCGTGGGCGGCGTCGACATCGTCGACGTAGACGTACAGATTGACCGGGGTGCCGCCGACCGCCTTGGGATCCAGGAACCCCATGGCCGGCGCCGGGTCGCTGAGCATGATCACCGAAGAGCCGAACTGCATTTCGCAGTGTGCGACGGTGCCGTCGGGCCCGGGCATGCGGAAGCGCTCGTCGGCGCCGAAAACACGTTTGTAGAAGTCGATCGCCTGCGCTGCGCCATTGCAGGCGAGCGAGGGGCAGACGGTCGGGTAGCCGTCGGGAATGGGTTTGACATCGGACATCGAAAACCTCCGTTCGAGGTTGTTGCCGGACGCGTCGAGCTTATGCCCGAGGGCCGACAAGAATTACTCGAATTTCCGAATGATCACCCGAATTGCCGCATATGCGGGAAAAGTTCCGTGACTACGGACCCGCAGCCCCCTGCAGCTTGCGCACCTGCGCTGCGGTCATGGCACTGAGCTGCTGTGGATCGGGTTCCTTCGCGTCCGAGTAGGCGATCTGCACCACCGTCGAACCGACCAGCGTAATGCTCACATCGGTGTACAGCGTGAGACCGTCGCTGGTGGTGCGCACTTGGAATGCGGTCGAGCCGTCCCCGGCCTGCGGCTGATTCAAACCGCCCAGCCGGAATTCCACTTTCGTATTGTCGGCATCCTTACCGGAATACCTGGTACAGCCGGGCAGAATGGACTGGACGGTGGAAAAAGCCTGCGCCGCTCCGCCATTCGCATACGACGCGGCATCGATATCCACACTGGCGAAATTCGGCCCGCCGAACTGGGCCGCGGTCTGCGCCGCCGACCCCGGAGCCTGAACGGCCATGGCCGCCAGCACATTCGCGCACGGTGCCGGATCGGTCTTGGCGCCCGCCCCACCGGAACTCCCGGGTGGCGGGTCGTCGAGCGCGGTGAACCCCGCGGGCATCACCGACACGTCCAGCAGCTCCGAGCGCAGCGTGAACTGGTCGAGAACCGGTGCGCCCCCGGGTGTTCCGGACGGCTGCACGGCCGGCCCCAGGCTCGGCAGCGCGGGCGCGGAATCCTTGTGGCTGCCGCAGGCGGTGGCGGCCAGCGCCAGGACCCCCGCGAGCAGTGCCAGCCGCGTCAGGCGCCCCACTGCACCTCCGTGCGCAGGGTCTGCCGCAGCGTCACCGAGCTGCGCGGGTCGCGATAGGTCTGGTTGCCGCCCACCTCGACCGAACCGGAAACCGGTAGCGGCAGACCGAGATCCACCGCGATCGTGCCGGTGCCGTGCATGAGGTAGTCGACGATCTCCAGCTGGCCCGCCTCGTTGGGCAGATGCCACACAGTGGATTTCGGCGTCTGCACCACATTCAGTTCGATGGTGAGCTGGTTGCCCTCCCGCGAGGTGAGGGTGCAGGTGGTCACCTGCTCCAGCGGCACGCTGCCGGAAACCTGTTGCCGCACCGTCCACACCGCGCCCACGCCGACGGAGTCGGGCGGGAACGCGATGGACTGGTATACGGCCTGATAGAACGCCTGCTCCAGCGCGGCCCGCGCGGAGTCGGAGGTGGCGGGCTTGGGCGCCAGCTTGAGTGCGGTGATCGCCCCCAGGTCGCTGACGTCGAAGCCGACGCGGGAACCGTCCGCGGGCAGCAGGGCCTTGGCGAGGGTCGGGTCGGGGGAGGTGACATTGCCCACGGTCAGTTCCACCCCGTCGGTGCCGGACTGCGCGGTGAGCGGAATGGTCATCGCGGGCGGGGAGATGTCGCGCAGCGCCTGCTGATTGATCTGCTGCTCGATGTGATGTTCGGTACTGAGCGTGACCTGCTGAGTGGTGCCCGCCTCGAGGGTGCGGCGCAGCGGCGAGCGGGGCTCGGCGCCCGGGTCGACGACGGTGGTGGTCACGGCCTCGATGGGCATGGTGACCTCTTTGTTGATGCCCACCGGTTCCGTGCCGTCGGCCTCGGCCGTGGTCTCCGTGCGATCGCTGCAGCCGACGCCGAAAGCGGTCAGGGTCACCGCGAGAACCAGGAGCAGGACCCCCGAGCGCGTGGTTCGCGTCCCCGCGCCTCGCCGCGGCGGGCGCGGGGTGCCGGAACAGGGTGCGGTGGCTTTCGCCGAGCTGGGGGAGGAAGACAACACCGTCACGTCGAACAGGTTACGACGCGTTCCTGAAAAACAGCTGGGATCGTGTGGGGCCGTGGTTTCGGGGTGTTCAGAGGCGCCCGACATGAATAAGGAATGATGTCAGGGTGAGTACCGATCGGCCGCGCGAATCCGGCGCAGAGGAACCAGACATGTCGCCCGGGGGGATCAGCCCCGCGGCCGATGCCGGGACTTCCCCTGCGCAGCCGTTGCGTCTGCCGGTGCTCCTGCTCATCGCGGTCGTGCTGCTGGGTCTGGATCTGCTGACCAAGACCATCGTGGTCGCGACCATGACTCCCGGTAAGCCGATCTATCTCATCGGCGACAGCGTGCGCCTGACCCTGGTCCGCAACCCGGGTGCCGCGTTCTCCATGGCCACCGGCATGACCTGGCTGCTGACCCTGGTCGCGGCCGCCGTGGTGATCGGTGTCATCCGCATCGGCCGGACCCTGCGCTCGCTGCCGTGGGCCATCGGCCTGGGCATGGTGCTGGGCGGGGCGCTCGGCAATCTCATCGACCGTCTGTTCCGCGCGCCCGGCCCGCTGCAGGGTCATGTGGTGGATTTCATGGCGGTCGGCTGGTGGCCGGTGTTCAATGTGGCCGACTCCTCGATCGTGTGCGGGGCCATTCTGCTGGTGGCGCTCACCGTGTTCGGGTTCGAACCCGACGGCACCCGCATGCATCGGCAGCAGGGGGCGTCGAGCGCGGAGGGGAAGGCAGCATGAGGGAGACCCGCAGCATGCCGGTGCCCGACGGGCTGGATGGCATGAGAGTCGATGCCGGGCTGTCGCGCCTGCTCGGGCTGTCGCGCACCGCGGTCGCCTCGATGGCCGAGGACGGCGGGGTCCAGCTGGACGGCGTCGCGGCCGGGAAGTCGGACCGGCTGACCGCCGGGGCCTGGCTGGAGGTCGAATTCCCGGAGCCCAAGCGGGAACTTACGGTGGAGGCGACCCCGGTGGAGGGGATGAAGATCCTCTACGCCGATGACGACATCGTGGCCGTCGACAAACCCGTTGGGGTGGCGGCGCATACGGGCGTGGGCTGGACCGGCCCCACCGTGGTGGGCGGCCTGGCCGCCATGGGCTACCGCATCTCGACCTCGGGAGCCCATGAGCGGCAGGGCATTGTGCACCGGCTGGATGTCGGCACCTCGGGTGTGATGGTGGTCGCGCAGTCCGAGTACGCCTACACCCAGCTCAAGCGGGCGTTCAAGTACCGGACCGTGGAGAAGCGGTATCACGCGCTGGTGCAGGGCCATCCGGACCCGAGCAGCGGCACCATCGACGCGCCCATCGGACGCGCGCGCGGCAACGACTGGAAGTTCGCGGTCACCGCGGACGGCCGCCCGTCGGTCACGCACTACGACACCGTCGAGGCCTTCCAGTCGGCGAGCCTGCTCGACATCCACCTGGAAACCGGTCGCACCCACCAGATTCGCGTGCACTTCTCGGCCGTGCGCCACCCCTGCTGCGGCGACCTCACCTACGGGGCGGACCCACGTCTGGCCGAGCGGCTGGGGCTGGAACGGCAGTGGCTGCACGCCCGCCAGCTGGGCTTCAATCATCCCGCCGACGGCCGCTGGATCGAGATCACCAGCGAGTATCCCGCCGATCTGGAACACGCCCTCGACGTCCTGCGCGCGCACTGATCCGGGGTCTCGAGTGGATGCGCTGACGCCGCGCCGTGCCGGGATCGCTGCGGCCGCAGTGCTTTTCGCGATCCTCATCGTGGTGCTGGGGTGGGCGATCCCACCCCGGTCGGCGATCATCTCCACCGACCGGCTGGGGCCGGAGAGCGGTGAGCCGGTGGCGCACTACCTGGAGCGGGCTCAGAAGTCGTTGCAGGGCACCGACTCCGACGGGCACTGGGCATTGCTGTCGTTCGCCGAGGGTGTCACCGCCGACCGCATCCCGGAATTCAGTGGCGGCCTGCGGATCTCGGAGATCGACTATCACGTGGCCGTCGATCGGGTGGCGACGCCGATCATTTCCATCGGTCTCCCCGCGGGCGATGGCGTCGCCGTCGCGTCGGTGAGATCCGCTGCCGCCCAGATGGAGTCGACGCCCACCTACGACGACCGCTCCACCCGGGTGAAGAACCTCGTGGCGAGTCGCCTGCGTGCCGACTGCCCGTGCGTCGTCGCCATCGTTCTGCACGGCACGCCGGCGCAGCTTCGAACCCTGGCCGCGCACCCGGGAGTTCGCGCCGTCGAGGCACTCCCCGCCGACGCATCCGCCGCCGTCTTCGCGGTATCCCCGCTCCTGCCCGAACAGCTCGAATCCGCCAGCCCGCCGTTCGACGACGGCCCGGTCCCCGACAACTGAGCTACGGTACCGCCCGGTCCTCGACGACCAGCGCCAGGCCGACGAGCACCGCTCGGATCTTCCTGTGGCGGGCCGCGGGGTCATCCGACGGCGGCATGATCGGCGCGTGGTGAGTTGTGGCAAAGGGCGGTGACATCCCGCCGCTCGTGACGGGGTGCCAGGGAATGGTTCCCGTATGTTCGGTGGGGTCATGGTGATCTTTCTGCTGGCGCTCGCGGGCTTTGCCTTCCTGGACTCGCTCGATGTGCTGCTGGTCGGCGTCACGACCGCGGTGGTCTATGACAGTCGGTTGAGCCGTCGCTCGCCGCTGCCCGGTGTGCTGAGCTTCCTCGCCGGAGTGTTCGCCGTCACAACCGCTTTCGGTATCACCTTCGTCCTCGGACTTCGATTCCTCACCGACCTGGTCAGTTTCGACATCACCCCGACGGTTCGCTACTGGGCCGAGTTGGGTGTCGGCCTGGTGCTGCTGGTGCTCGGCAGCCTGCGCATGTCGAAGGAGGGTGGGGCGGCGGTGCCCGCGTGGGCGTTGGAGGCGCGGCGCAGGCCCTTGCTGCTGGGACTCGTGGGCGTCGCCATCGGGCTGGGGCAGGCGCCCACCGCGGTTCCGTACCTGGCGGCACTGGCCATGATCTCGGCGCGCGATCCGCATCCGCCGATGTGGCCGCTGATCATCATCGGATACTGCCTGATCGCGCTCCTGCCGCCGCTGCTGGTTCTGGTCACCTCGACCCTGAAATCGACCCGGGCCAGGCGCTGCTACCGCGGACTCGTCCGCAGCCTGAAACGCTTCGGCCCCCTGTCGGTCCGCATCCTGCTGCTACTGGCCGGTGCGGCGCTGGTCGCCGACGCGCTCGTACACCATGCCTCGCTCTAGCGGGTCCCGGTGATGATGTCGAGCAGCCGGTCGTGGGTGAGGGGGTCGGCGGCGGCCAGCAAGCCGTGCGGGGGAGTGTGGAGGGGTTGCCCGGTGAGGCCGGTGACCGTGCAACCGGCCGCCCGGCACACGGCGATGCCGGCGGTGAAATGGACATCGTCGCGGAGATCGCGGTCCACCAGGTAGGCGGCGCGACGACCCGCTGCCACCCAGACCAGGGCCAGCGAGGTGGATAGAACGCGGGGATAGAAAGCGGCCGTGAAGGATTCGTCGGCCATGAGCCGACCAGAGGAGAACCAGTCCGTGTAGGGCGAGGGATTGTCGGCGTCGATTTCGACCAGGCGGCTCGCGGATCGAGGGAGCAGCGGGTGATCGTTGCCGTCGCGGCGGACGACGGCGGTGGTCCCGTCAGTCCAGAAAATCTCCCCGGAGAAGGGATCCGCCACCGCGGCCGCCGTAACGGTATCCCCGGTGCGGAGTGCGATATTCACCGCGACAAGCGGTGTTTCCGCAGCGAAATTCCGTGTGCCGCAGAGCGGATCGATCAACCAGGTGCGGTCCGAGCGGCCCCCGGTGGTACCGGACTCCTCGGCGAGGAATCGATCGCCGGGACGGGCGGCGCGGAGGATGTCGAGAATGGTCCGCTCGGCGGCGAGATCAGTCTGGGTAGCGAAGTCATCATCCTCCTTGTCGTAGCGGGTGACCGGGCCACGGAATTGATCCCGGATTACGCCGGACGCAGCTTCCGCGGCTCGAATGGCAAGGGCGACATCGGATTCCTCCATGCCTCGTACCCTACTGGGCTCGAATTCGAAATGGTTCGATGTCTGAAAATGTTTGTATTACAACAAAATTCGACTCCTCTCGTGATGATGTAAGCGGTGGAATCTGCACATGGATTCTGGCGACCGCTGTCGAAACCCTGTCGAATTCCGTCCTCCAGGGCAACCTGAACCCGTTCTCCGGCGCGATGGACTGGCGGCTGCCAGGGATTAGGGAGTTGCTGCGTCTCGCGGCGTTGCAGGGCGGGGTTCGACCTAACGGCGTTGGCACCAGCTGACAGCGCCGTGTGGCTGCGGATGGACCTGTGGACGGTCGCACCGCAGCTTCGCGGCATCGGGCGCACATCCTCGACGCGTCGCGGTGTAGGGCCCGCACGCGTCCGTGTTACAACAGGTCGAATAGCCCGGCATGGGTGGCAGCGCGACAGTATCCCATGGCACCCACTGTCGAAATGTGGCGTCCCAGCTCCAGTTTCGTGTTCGCCCCCGCCGCTGTGAGAGAGACTCGAGCCCAAGCGGTGTGTCCAGGGGTATCCGCCGCCGATCAGTAGCGGTTCGTCGCGGCGAGGGCCGGTACTGCAACCGGAGACCTCGAGAGTTACCCGGAGCGTCTGCACCCGCCCCACGCCGCGGCCTACGCCGTCTTGATTCCTCCCCGAATACCGCTGCCTATTTCAGGAATACCGGCAGGTGGTCGTGGCCGTTGGCGATGAAGCCGGGTACCGTGCCGAGTTCGTCGGGCGAGACGGCGAGTTTCATGTGTGGGAAC